>JAHFAP010000117.1 GCA_023250495.1 Deltaproteobacteria bacterium
GCAGGCGAAGTACATCGACCTTCAGCGCATGCGGGCGCGCCAGATCTGGGACGAGGTCAAGCACGGCCAGCTTCACGCCGATGTTCTGCTTCGCGGGCGCTGGATCAAGCGGGAGGAAGAGTTGATGAGCGATCCCCGGGCGAATACGCAACCTAAGCTAGCCTACTTCGGATTGACATCGATGTTCCCGCACATCCATCCCCTTGCGCGGGCCGGCCAGCACTACTACAACGAAGCCATGGCTTGCCTCGGGATTGCCGCCACTCTGAGCGTCATCGACGATCCTCTCATCCGCCATCAATTGCGCAGCCAGCAGGCCGAGGAGATGATGCATTTTATGGAGGGCAAGTATCAGATTGACGCCTACGCCCTGACGCCTCAGGACCAGAAACCTATTGAAGACGTCTTCGATTTTTTACTGAAGCCTTGGGCCTCGGCGCCGACGCGGGCTCTAGGCGGTTCATCTGGAGGCGAGGAAGGATCATGAAGGTCAGGATCGAGCAGGCCCTCTGCATCGCCTGCGGGCTATGCAGGGAGGTTTGTCCCGAAGGGGCCGTGCATCCCAAAATGCAGGACATCCACCATAGGTTTGAGGTCCTCGAGAACGAGTGCACGGGTTGCGGGGATTGTCTGCCGTACTGCCCGGAGCCGGGGGCCTTGGTTCAATACGAGGAGTGCCGATCCGCGTGACGATGGTAAAGGAAGCCATCATGGTAAAAGCGGACGAAGAGTCGCCGCTGTCTGGATACCGGGTATTGGACCTGGCCGGGCCGCTGGCGTTTCACTGCGTGAAGCTGCTGGCTGACATGGGTGCGGACGTGGTAAAGGTAGAGCCGCCAAGCGGTGATGAAGCGCGCCGCGTCCCGCCGTTCAAGGATGACCTGCCCCATTCAGAAAAGAGCCTCTACTTCCTGCACTACAACACCAACAAGCGCGGTATCACGTTGAATCTGGACTCACACGACGGGCGAGCCATTTTCTTAGAGCTTGCTCGTTCTGCGGACGTGGTGGTCGAAAGCTTCCGTCCCGGACGCATGGATGAGTTGGGTCTGGGGTACAGCGTTTTGAGTGCTGGGAACCCCGGCCTGATTATGGCATCGATAACTCCCTTTGGACAAACAGGGCCGTGGCGAGATTACAAGGCCACCGACATTGCCGGCCTAGCGCTCAGTAATTTAATGGTCTTGACCGGCGAGCCGGGAGAGCCTCCCGTGCAGGCTCCGGGCGAGGTGGCGTACGGGATGGCCTCGACCTATGGGGCGTTCGGCGTCGCGATTGCCCTCTATCATCGCCTGGAGACCGGGAGAGGTCAGCAGATCGACGTGTCGATGCACGAATGCGGAGCGCACATCGCCGGCTACTTCATCCCCCAGTACGGCTCTACCGGCGCAAAGCCCAGCCGCGCGTCGCGGAAAGGAGAAGAGACCGACCTTTACGACCCGTACCCAACGAAGAACGGCTACGTGCGGATATTCGTCATCCCGGTCGAACAGTGGCGCCGGCTGGTGGACTGGATGGGCCGGCCGGAAGCGATTGCGGGTCCGGAGTTTGAGAAAATGGAATACCGTCGGCAGCACCCCGAAATCGCTCTCAAGACCATCACGGACTTCTGCAAGCGGCACACCAAGGAGGAGCTTTACGAGGAAGGACAAAAGCGCCGCATCAGCGTGACTCCCATCAACACGGTGCGGGAGTTCATGGAGAGCGCCCATACGAAGGCCCGGGAGATTTTTGTCGAAATGGAGCATCCTGTCGTCGGCAAATATTTGCACTACGGCCCGGTTCCCAGGCTCAGTGAAACGCCCGGTCGGGTGACCCGAACGGCGCCGCTGATCGGGGAGCACAACGGGGAAATCTATTGCGGCGAGCTGGGATTTTCCAAAGAAGATCTGGTCGCGTTAAGGGCCGACGGCGTGATCTAACCTGCTGTGTGTTACTGTCATTCTGAGCGATAGCGAAGAATCTCTATGAGACGCCTGGGATGAACACCACGGCGCCGAGATTCTTCGTCGCCTTCGGCTCCTCAGAATGACACAAGGCATTTTGGGCGAAGCGAATAGCGTAGACAGGAAAACAGACCGTGAAGCAGCTTCCACTGGAGGGAATCCGAGTCTTAGAGCTAACGACCGGGGCGGCTGGTCCCACGTGCGCGCGCGTGCTTTGTGAGTTTGGTGCCGAGGTTGTTCGAGTAGAGACCCGCCTGCGGGGAGACGGCCACAGGGGCGAGGATCCGAAGAAATGGAACAAGAAGCCGGACTTCGTCAAGCTCCATAGGGGAAAGAAGTCGTTCACCGTCAACATGAGGATGGAGAAAGGCCGCGAGCTCGTCAAGGAGCTGGCCAAGAAGTGCGACGTGTTGGTTGAGAACTACGGCTTGGGCGTTTTGGAAAAGTGGGGGCTCGACTATCCCCAACTGAAGGAGCTGAATCCATCCTGCATCCTCGTGCGCGTCAAGGGGCTGGGCTGCACGGGCCCGCACGCCGCGGATCTGACCTGGGGTCCCAACGTGGGGAACGTCATGGGGAACACGTACCTGTGGAATTACCCTGGATCGACCACCGCGACCGCGGAGCCCAGAACTCAGCATCCCGATTTCATGGGCGGGGTCACCGGCGCCTTCGCCGTCGTGCTGGCCCTGATGCATCGAAAGAAAACCGGCCGCGGCCAGTGGATCGATAACGCCCAGCTAGAGATCGGCGCATCGCTGCTGGGGCCGACGTACCTGGAATATTCGGTCAACGGTCGAGAGCCGCAACCTCAGGGAAACCGCAGCCTGGTGGCGGCGCCTTACGGCGCCTACAGGTGCAAGGGCGACGACCGATGGTGCGCCATCGCGGTTTACACGCAAGACGAGTGGGAAAGATTCTCTCGCCTGCTTGAGGAATCGGGCTTGGATCGCAACGGGAAGTTCGCGACCCATCTGGAGCGAGTGCGTCACAGGCAAGAGCTGGACCGGTGGGTCGAAGTGTGGACCAGTCAGCGCGATCCCTACGAGGTGATGGAAACATTGCAAGAGATCGGCGTCTGCGCCGCCGTCGTTCAGGATGTGGAAGACCAATTCAAGCGCGACGCGCAGTATGCCGCGCGGGGCTTCCTCGTGAAGCTCAGGGAGCCTGAGGCTGGGGAGGTGGTCACGGAGGGAATCCCCGTCCGACTGTCGGAGACGCCGGGAAGGATGCGGGGGCCGGCCCCGCTCATGGGCGAGCATACACACGAGGTAGCTCGCCAGTTGCTCGGCCTCAGCGACGAAGAAATCAAAGCTTTGGAAGATGAAGGTGTTTTGACTTAAACGCAGAGGAAAGCTATCAGCTATCAAAGAGTGGCGCGGGTTGGAAGCTTCCGCCGGAGGCGGATCAGCCTCAGGCTGAGACTGCTGAAAGCTGACGGTTATTTTGCATTAGTTTGAGAGAGGGGGAACTATGGCGGAACCTATTATCATCTACGAAAAACGAGATCCTCATACAGCTATTATTCGACTCAACCGGCCGGAGAGTAAAAACGCGATCAATCGCGAGCTGCACCGGGCGCTGGACGACGCGTGGAAAACGGCGAAGGCCGATGACGACGTCTGGACTATTATCCTCACCGGTTCCGCCGATTCCTTCTGCGCGGGGGGTGACCTGAAGGAGAATTTGGCATCGGCTCGTGGCCAGCTCCAAGGCCCTCGCTTTGGAAATCGGACCTACTCGAATATCCGCGACCTGGAGCTGAATAAGCCGATCATCGCCGCTATCAATGGCTTTGCAGTGGGCGGCGGTTTCAGTCTGGCCCTGAACTGCGATATCCGCTATTGCGTTCCAACTTCGAAGTTTGGCTGCTCCGAGGTCCGCTGGTCCCACCTAGCGGCGTGGCCTTCCTACGTGTGTACCCTGCCGCTGGGTTGGGCTTTTTGGTTTGCCTTTACCGGCCAGATGGTGGACGCGGAAACGGCTTTCCGGCTTGGGCTGGTGCAGAAGATCTCAGAACCGGATAAGCTCATCGACGACTGCCTGGAGTTATGCAAGATGATCAACCAGAACGGAAGATTGATCGCGGCCCATACGAAAGAGTACATCTACAAGCTGTTGTACGAGATCCAGGGATGGGAGGAAGGATTCAAACTGCACCGCGAGTACTACGCCCACCTGCGCCAGAGCAAGGACTACGATGAAGGATCTGCCGCCTTCGCGGAGAAGCGCAAACCAGAGTTTTCCGCCGCCTATTATGACAAGAAGGACAAGCCACCGGGGGTGCCCTAACTCGCTGTGAGTTCCCTGCGGAGTTGGACGATCTTTTCCAGAGAAGGTCTTGTGTTTGGAAATTCTCTTTTTGGCCGTGAATGCGAGCCACCATGAAATACAGAACTGACGACTTACGGATCAAGGAAATCAAGGAGCTCTTACCGCCGGAGCATTTGCTGGGCGAGTTTTCCATCACGGAGAGTGCCGCGCAAACGGTGTACGAGACGCGGCAGGCGATCCATCGTATTTTGCACGGCGCCGACGACCGCCTGCTGGTCATCATGGGGCCATGCTCGATTCACGACGTGAAAGCCGCCGACGAATACGCCGGCAAGCTCAAAAAGGCGCAGGACCGTCTGGCCGGCGATCTGTTGGTGGTCATGCGCGTCTATTTCGAAAAACCGCGCACCACCGTCGGATGGAAGGGGCTGATCAACGATCCCAATCTGGACGGCAGCTTCCGCATCAACGACGGGTTGCGCACCGCGCGCCGGCTGCTGCTCGATCTCAACGAAATGGGCGTGCCGGCGGCGTGCGAGTTCCTCGACATGATCACGCCACAGTATATCGCCGACCTCGTATCCTGGGGCGCGATCGGCGCGCGCACGACCGAGAGCCAGGTTCACCGCGAGCTCGCCTCCGGCTTGTCGTGCCCGGTCGGCTTTAAAAACGGCACCGACGGCAACATCCGCATCGCGCTCGACGCCATCCGCGCGGCGCACGCGCCGCATCATTTCCTGTCGGTGACCAAGGCCGGCCGCTCGGCCATCGTCTCCACCACCGGCAACGAGGATTGCCACGTCATCCTGCGCGGCGGCAAGCAGCCGAACCACGACGCGGCAAGCGTGGACGCCGTGGCTAAGAGTCTGGCCGAGGCCGGCATCCCGGCGCGGATCATGATCGACTTCAGCCACGGCAACAGCGCCAAAGATGCTGAGATGCAGGTTGAGGTCGGACGCCAGGTGGCGGCTCAGATCGCCGGCGGCGACGGACGCATTTTTGGTGTGATGGTCGAGAGCCACCTCAAGGCCGGCCGTCAGGATCTGCTGCCGGGCAAGGAACTCGTGTACGGCCTGAGCATCACCGACGCCTGCATCGGCTGGGAAGACAGCCACAGGCTGCTCGATATTCTCGCCGACGCCGTGCGCAAGCGCCGCCTCAAGGAAGAGGCGGAGGCTGAGGCTGAATAAAACTTCGACACTCTTTCCCCCGATAAAAAATAATTGATAAAGACGTCTAGACGTCGTACGGTTTGTCCATGCCAGTCAAGGACAAGAGCACACGTAACGAACGGCGCCGCCCAGGTGAGATTAGAGACGCTATTGTCAATGTACTTTCGCGTAGGCCTAGCGGAGCATCCATTGCTGAAATTCAAGACGCCGTTCACGGCTTGATCGGCAGCGCCGCTCCATCCAGCGTACGATCCTATCTTCGATTGAACTCTAATTCACTTTTTCGGCGCCACGACCGCGGTGTATACACAATCCGTGAAACGGCTGAAACATACGGACAGAAGGCCCGAAAACAGCCGTCATTTAGGTCCTTTAGATTTGGCGGCACAACCTTATTTGAGGGTGATTGTCTCGAGTGGCTGCGTCAGCAACGTGAAAACTCTATACATGCGGTGGTGACCGATCCGCCTTACGGTTTAGTGGAGTACGCGCCGGCGCAACAGGAAAAGCTGCGCAACGGCAAGGGTGGGATCTGGCGAATTCCGCCCGCATTCGACGGCGCTAAACGCTCTCCGCTTCCCCGTTTCACGGTTCTGTCTCGCGACGAGGTTGAAGAACTCGCCCGCTTTTTCTTCGAGTGGGGCCGCACGTCGTTACCCGTTCTTGTTCCGGGAGCGAACGTCGTCGTTGCGAGCAACCCATTGCTGTCATACATTGTTTCGGGAGCGCTGGCACGCGCCGGGTTGGAACGACGGGGAGAGATCGTGCGGCTCGTTATGACGATGCGCGGGGGCGACAGGCCGAAACATGCACATGAGGAGTTCCCCGGCGTGAGCGTAATGCCGCGTTCGATGTGGGAACCTTGGATAGTGTTTCGTAAACCGATCGAGGGACGCGTCCAAGACAATCTTCGCAAGTGGAAGACGGGCGGATTCAGGCGGCCCTCCGGCGACCGTCCCTTTGGGGACGTCATTCCATCGTCGCCGACGCACAAATCCGAGCGTGCGCTGGCGCCTCATCCAAGCCTTAAACCTCAAGCATTTCTGCGCATGTTGATTCGAGGTGTGCTTCCGCTCGGCGAGGGTATCGTGTTCGACCCGTTCGCAGGGTCGGGATCGACATTAGCCGCCGCGGAAGCAATCGGGTACAAGAGCGTGGGGATCGAGAAAGACTCTCGCTATTTTAACCTGGCCACTGCAGCGATTCCCAAGCTTGCCGCATTTAGGAATGAGCCGTGGAAGAAGTCGTAGACGTCCTGCATGGCCATCGCGAAATCCTTGAGCCGGAGTTCGAACGGAAGAACTGCGTTGCGGTTCAATTTCGTTTCGTCAACTTGGTTTCGACGGATCGCCATCGGCCGTAATCAGCGTACCTGCGTAAAATAACCGAGATACTACCAGAACTGTCGGATGCTGAAAAGAGCCAGAGACACGCCTGGGGATGCAGTCCGCAAGCGGCGCCTCAAGGAAGAGGCAGAGACAGAGGCTGAATAGAGCCGCGCGGCGATATCAACGCGCGCCACTACTGCCAAAGCTTTTTAAAGAACCCCTCTTTTTCTAGCTCGTCGACATAGCGGTTGTCATAGTAGGCTGACAGCGGGAACTTTTTCGCGGCGGTGGCGTCGATGGACTTCTGGCTTACCATCTGGTCCACCAGAGCAGCAAAGGCCTCTGAAGGCATGGACGCGTCTTTCGTAAGGGCCTCGACTGAGAATCGATAGCTTTCGTCCAGCAACTTTTCATCGGTCATCTTCGTGTACTTGGCTAAGGTTTTCGTCGCCAGCTCCTTGCTGTCGTAAATCTGCCGAATACCTTCGAACGCGGCCCGAATAAATCGCTTGACCACGTTCGGGTTTTTCTCCGCGTAGGAGCGGCGCGCTGCGACTCCGTTTTCAACCACCGGGATATTCCATTCCCGAAACTGCTTGACGCTCACCAGCTCACGGAAACCTTTTTCTCGAAGCATAATGCTCTGGGGCGGCGGCACCATCGCGGCGGCGACGTTGCCGGACATCAGCGCCGCGGCAGACTCGGGAATGCCGCCCGTCTGAATGATGGTCACGCCCGTCACGCCGGCCCGCTGAAGGATATTCAGCGCCGCGATGTGTGAGATCGATCCAAAGCGGCTCACGCCGACTTTTTGCCCCTTCAACTGACCCACGTCCGTGATCGAGGGTTGGGAATACATCGGGACGGTGAATGTCTTGACCACGGCGGCAACTTGGATAACGTCGCCGCCATTCACCACGTTGGCGACTACCGACGGTCCGGCCAAACCGGCGAAATTAGCCTCGCCCGCCAGCATCGCCTGGACGATCACGGACGACGCTCCTTCGTAAAACATGTCAACGTCGAGACCGTTCTTCTCGAAAAACCCGCCCTCCTTGGCCATCCACCAAGGCAGACTGTTCCAAGCGATGGGTGAATAAGGGAACTTGATCTTGTCCGGCGTCGCCGCGCTGACATTTTGCGACGGCAGACAAATCGCGAGCGAGAGCAGAATCCAAAGAAACCACACGCGCAGGGTGATCCTCTCAGACCGAAAGAAGTTGAAGCTGAACGAGACAGACATACATCCTCCTTTGATTCACGCCGTGTAAAGTGGATGTAGCGTTGGGGTCGTGTCTGTAATCTTGAATCTCGCCCCCAACCGGCCAGTTTGACTTCGTTACTTCAAAGCTTTCTTTAAAAGCTTGACGGCATTCGCCGCGTCGTCGGCGTTGTCGAAAGCAAAATATGTCACGCTCCTTCGCCCCAGCGCGGCTGCGGAGACGCCGCGCAGATTGATGCCGGCGTCGGCAAGCGCGCGGGTCATCTTAGTGCCCAGTCCCGGCCGGTCCGGACCCTCTACGCGCACCGACTGCAGACTGCTCGACGTGCTGAAGCCGGCCTCCGTTGCGGCCTGTTTTTGTTTTGCTGTCTTGACCGGCGTCAGGAAAACGACCCCTGTGCCGGGTTTGTCGGGAGCGCGACGGGAGATAATAAACTCGAGGCTCGCTCCGGCTTTCGCCAGGGTCTCCAATTTTTCCGCCAGTCCGCCCGGGCGGTCGTCGATCTCCGCCGCCCACACGTCGACTTTGCGAATAGCGTATGCCATGGTCCACCTCCTTATTTTTTTTAGACCTATCTCTTCGTCTTTACATGCACGGCCAGCCATATCGTGTCTGGACCGGTTCGGCTGACTCGATGTTTGACATGGCTTGCAATCATGAGATGGTTTTCTTCTTTCATTTCAACCGACTCGCCGCCTTCGAACTCCAACATGGCATGGCCGCGCAACACGATCACCCACTCGTCTTCAGGTTGATTGTACCAGAACCCGGTTTAGCTACTATAGAATTAGCAGACGATGCGGTCAATGGAGTCGGGTGTGGCAGGCACGCCCCTGCCGGTCAATATACCAAGATCAGCCGACGCGCGAAATAGATTGACGGCAAAAGACTCTAGTGCTTTAGTTGTCTGACCACTCTTTTTTGGAGGCTCACATGATCGATCTCTACTACTGGACCACGCCGAACGGCCACAAGATCACCATATTCTTGGAAGAAACGAGGCTCCCCTACACCATCAAGCCGATCGACATCGGCAAGGGCGAGCAGTTCGCCGCGGACTTTCTCGCCATTTCCCCGAACAACCGCATTCCGGCGATTGTGGATCACGAACCGGCTCACGGGAAAGGGCCGCTAAGCGTCTTTGAGTCCGGCGCGATTCTGCAATATCTGGCCGAGAAGACCGGCAAGTTTCTGCCAGCCGATCTGCGCGGCCGCACCGACGCCATGCAGTGGCTGTTCTGGCAGATGGGCGGCCTGGGGCCGATGCTCGGACAGAACCACCACTTCAGGAACTACACGACAGAAAAGATTCCCTACGCCATCAACCGCTACCTCAAGGAAACCGAGCGGCTCTATGGGGTGCTTGACGAACGGCTGGCTGACCGCACGTTTGTCGCGGGCGATTACTCGATCGCCGACATGGCATGTTATCCATGGATTGTCCTCCATGAGCGGCAAGGCCAAAACTTAGATGACTTTCCGAACGTCAAGCGCTGGTTCGAAACGATTCAGCGGCGCGCCGCGGTGCAGCGGGCCTACGCCCTGGCAAAGACCATCAACACGGCAACGACCATGACTGAGGAAGCGAAGTTGATTTTGTTCGGCCAGGGCCGGAGGCCGGGACGCCCTGCGTCTTCCTGA
>JAHFAP010000118.1 GCA_023250495.1 Deltaproteobacteria bacterium
GCGGTTGCTCAAGGCAAGATCACCCTCGCCTGGATCAACCCTTCAGTGGCTGCGACGTTGGCTTTCAAGGGTAAAGGACCGTTTTCCAAACCTTTGCCTTTAAGGACCCTGGCGGTATTTCCTTCTTACGATGTCATCGGTTTTGCCGTCCACGTGTCCACGGGTGTCACGTCGCTGGCTCAGATCCGGGAAAAGAAAATTCCCCTGCGCCTCTCTACCGGACAGACTACCAAGCGCGCCCTCGTCCACAGTCCCACGATGTTTACCGTGAAAGCGGTCATGGAAGCCGCTAGGTTTACCCTTGCCGACATTAAGAAGTGGGGAGGAAAGATTCAGTCCGTCTCAAGGCCTAGCCATCCGGACCGGCGAGCGGCTATCGAGAATGGGACCATCAACGCCGTCTTCGATGAAGGGATCAAAAGCTGGGGCCAGACGGCCGTTGATCACGGGTTCCGTTACCTGCCCGTGGAAGGAGAAATTCTGAAGCGTCTCGTTGCGATGGGCTATCGCCAGTCCGTGGTGCCTAAATCCCGATTCAAGGGCATGGCCGAGGACGTCAAGACCGTCGATTTCAGCGGCTGGCCCATGATGGTTCGTGCCGACATGCCCGATGATGTAGCTTACGCCCTTTGCGAAGCGATCGAAGCGCGTAAGGAGCTGATACCTACGGATAATTACAATCCGCTGAACGTGGGGCAGCTTTGCGCCAATGACGAGGAAGCGCCGTGCGACGTTCCTCTCCATCCTGGGGCCGAACGGTTCTACCGGGAAAGGGGCTATCTGAAATGACCGCCGCGATGGCGGAAAAATATTTTTGTGTTGACAGTTCCGCAGTCCAGGATTAGGGATTGGGAATTGGGGATTAGGAATTGGGTTGAGAGTTCCCAAACCCCCAATTCCCAACTCCTGGTTCCTAATTCAAGGAGGCGCAGGCATGAACAGAAAGTCCTTGATTCAACCCCTCGTTGCCCTTTTGTGTCTTAGCACGGTCATCTTGATAACGGCCGGTCCGGCAACCGGTCAGACCGTAAAGATCAAGATGGGCGCCGGCTCAAGCCCCCCGATCTTGGACTCGATCACGCCTTACGTTGCTATCGAGGCGGGCATTTTCAAGAAATACGGACTGGACGTGGAGATGGTCGAGTTTCGCGGCGACGTCGTGCTCACGACGGCTCTGGTTGCGGGTGATATAAATGTCTGCTCGAACTTGGGTGCTACGTCCGCTATCGTTAGCGCCTCCAAGGGGGCCAAGCTTCGTCTCTGGTTCGTCCCTCAGCCGGTTACTCCTTATCACTTCGTTGCCCGAAAAGAGGCTGGCACTACGATCCAGGCCTTGGCGGGAAAGACCGTGGCGGTTTCCGGAATCGGGGCGATCTCTTACCACATCCCCCGTATGATAATGGAGAGAAATGGGATAGACCCGGAAAAGCTTAAGTACGTCGTCGCGGGCTCAACCGCAGACCGGTTCAAGGCCCTTGTGTCAGGGAAGGTAGATGCCACCGTGCTCAGTACCATAGAGGCTGCGAAGCTGGCTGGCTATCCGGACATTATCGATCTGGTTGTTGTTGCCAAGGTCGTGCCCGAGATTCCCTTTACCTTCAGTATGGCCAGGGAAGATTTTATTCAGAAAGAGCCAGAAACGATGTACAGGCTTGCCAAGGCGATGATCGAGGCCAACCGTTGGATTGCCGCCAACAAGGCGGGCACAGTGCAGATCGCCGCAAAAGTCATCCCGGATGAGAAGCCGGAAATCCTAAGCAAGGCCTACGATCTGGCCGACCCTCACCTGTGGGGCGTCAACGGAGATATTTCGGAGGCCTCGTACAGGTTCACGAACGATTTTCTCGTGAAGGTCGGCTACATGACGGATCCGCCGCCTTACGATAAGTTTTTCGACCGCCGTTTTGTGGATCGGGCCTTGAAAGAATTGGGCCGGAAGTAATTGGAAGAGTCCGCCTAGCGATCAGTCTGGTGCGCCCGCCGAGAATCGAACTCGGACTTAGGGTTCCGGAGACCCTCGTGATATCCTTTTCACTACGGGCGCGCGCACAGTTTTCTATCACCCGACCTTCGGCGAGTCAACGTTCCTGGCTTGCATCACGGGGCGCTGTATCTCGGCGTGAATCCGCCTGTGAAATGCCAGCATTTTTGGATCCCTTCCGCTGTTTGATTCCTGGCAATGGATGATGCCCTATGTTACCTAACGAACGATGAGGATTCGAGCGCCAGCAAAGGTAAACTTATCTTTGCGGGTGGTGGGCAAGAGGCGCGACGGTTATCACCTCGTGGATACGGTGATGGTCCCCGTCGGCCTGTACGACGAGATTGAGATCACTAGACCGAAGTCGGGACGGCAGCTGAGGGTCACCTGCGATCATCCCCTGGTGCCGTCGGGAAAGCGGAATCTGGCCTACCAGGCGGCTTCGCTTCTGCTCGGCGAGCAGGCCATGCGGGAACCTCTCCACATTCATATCCGCAAGCGGATTCCCGTAGGCGCGGGACTCGGTGGCGGCAGCAGCGATGCCGCGGCGACTTTGCGCGGGCTAAACCGGCTCTTCGGTCTTGGATCCAAGCGCGATGATTTGCTCTCTCTAGCGGCCTCACTGGGCGCCGACGTGCCCTTCTTTGTCTGCGGCCGTCCGGCCAGGGCGCGAGGGATAGGGGATGGGCTCGAGCCGTTGCCTTCCATCCGTCGGCTCTGGATCGTCATCCTGTACCCCGGCTTTCCCGTGTCGACCCGCTGGGTGTATCGAAATTTCTCTTTCAAGTTGACAAAAGCTATTGAAAATACTAGCCTTAATTTTTCCCTGAGCAGACGTGAAGAGCTTGCACGGCTGTTGGTCAATGACTTGGAAAAGGTTGTCTTTCGCCGCTACCCTCGAATCGCGTTTCTCAAAGAGCGGCTGATCCAAGAAGGAGCCGCAGGGGCTCTGATGTCCGGGAGCGGCTCGTCGGTCTTTGGAATATTTTTTGCCGGAGACATAGCCAGGAAGGCGTTTCTCCGCTTGCGCAAGGAGGATGGTATTCAAGCGTATCTAGTGCAGTCGTTGAGTTGAAATAGAAGCCCAACATACCACTCGCCGGGCTCCCTGGCGGGCTTGACGCAGAGGAGGTCCCTATGGAGATCACGGAGGTTAGGGTCTTTCCTGTCAATGAAGAAAAGCTCAGGGCTTACGTTACGATCACGTTTGACCATTGCTTTGTGATCAGGGATCTCAAGATTATCCAGGGCGCGAGCGGGTTGTTTGTTTCCATGCCTAGCAAGAAGCGCAAAGACGGCACCTATAGAGATATCGCCCATCCCATCAACAATGAGACCCGGAGGATGATTGAGGAAAAGATCATCGCCGAATATCACAGAGTGGTCGCTGAGGGGGGCGGCCAGAGGGCGCTCGGCGGGCAATGAAGGGAGTTCCTCAGAGAACGGACAAGCCTCTTTGAGGAGTTCGGGGTTGGGCGGTCGCCAAGCGGTAAGGCCCCGGACTTTGGATCCGGTATCGAAGGTTCGAATCCTTCCCGCCCAGCCAGTTTTTCTACGATGATCTTCAAGATGCCCGGATCATTTTAGCCCGAAGAGCTATTCTTTTTTTTGGCGGATCTAACAAGAGATGAGCCAGCATCAAGACGAATTGAAAATCTTCGCCGGGAATTCAAACCTGCCCCTGGCGCGAGCGATCTGTCAGCATCTGAAGATTCCGCTCGGTCAAGCGACGGTGGATACTTTCAGCGACGGCGAAAGCAAGGTGGAGGTCCAAGAGAATGTCCGCGGGGGGGATGTGTTCGTCATCCAATCCACCTCCGCGCCCGGGAACAACAACCTGATGGAGCTGCTGCTGATGCTGGACGCCTTCAAGCGGGCCTCGGCGAAAAGAATCACTGCGGTCATTCCCTATTACGGCTACGCCAGGCAGGATCGGAAGGTGGCGCCGCGAGTTCCGATCAGCGCGAAATTAGTGGCGGACCTGATCACGACCGCGGGCGCGTCACGCATTCTCACTATGGACTTGCACTCCGGCCAGATCCAGGGATTTTTCAACATACCGGTGGATAATCTCTATGCCACACCGGTGCTGCTCCAGTACCTCAAGCGGCGGCTGAATCATCATGAGGTGACGATCGTCTCGCCCGACGCGGGCGGGGTGGAGCGGGCGCGCGACTTTGCGACGCGGCTTGACGCCTCGCTGGCAATCATAGATAAACGGAGAGCCGGTCCCAATGTCGTCGCTGAGATGAACATCATCGGCGAGGTTAAAGGCCAGACCGCAGTGCTCCTGGATGACATGGTCGACACGGCGGGCACCCTGACGATAGCCGCTCAGGCGCTTAAGCGGGAGGGAGCCAAGAGAATTCTTGGCTGTTGCACCCATCCGGTTTTGTCGGGCCCGGCGATTCAGAAGATCAACGAATCGCCTCTGGAGGAGTTGATCGCGACCAATTCCGTTCCCCTCAGTCCAGAAGCGCAGAGCTGCAAGAAGATCAAACTCCTTTCAGTGGCCCACCTGATCGGCGAAGCGATCCGCCGCACCCATGAGGAGCGGTCGATCAGCTCGCTGTTCGACTGAGCCGCGGCTTAGTGAGATTTTGCATAGGAGGTGAGTTTCGTTGGAAACTGTTGAGATACAAGTCGAACCGCGCGAGACGGGAACCAAAGGGAAGGCAAAGCGCCTTCGCCGCGTGGGGAAGCTTCCGGGGGTTTTTTACGGACCCAAGGCCCAAACGGTTCCGCTGGAGGTCGACAAGAAGGAGTTTCTGAGCCGGGTCGCCGACCTGGAAGGGTCCCATCTCATCCGCATCAAGTCGGCATCGCCGCTGCTCGCCGATAAAGTCGCCCTGGTCAAAGAGATGCAGTTCCATCCGGTGACCGGCGAAGTCGTCCACGCCGACTTTTACGAGGTCGATCTCAGCGCGAAGATCCGGGTCAAGGTCCCGCTCCACTTCGTCGGCAAGGCGTCGGGCGTCGTGCGCGGAGGCATTCTCCAGCCAGTCGTGCGCGAAGTCGAGGTGGAATGCCTGCCGATGGATATCCCGGAGTTTTTCAATGTGGAGGTCTCCGCGCTCGACATTGGCCATTCGCTTCACATAACCGACTTGGCGATACCTGAAGGGGTCGTCGCCGTCTACGAGACCGACCTTACCCTCGTCACCGTGGTGCCGCCGAGCGTGGAGGAGGCTCCGACGGTCGAGGCGCCAGTGGCTGCTGTCGTCGAGGGCGCAGAGGCGCCTGCCGCTGCTGCCCCTGAGGAGAAGAAAGAGGAAGAGAGTCCGAAGTCTTAGGCAGCTCTTCCGCCGGCTTCCTTCCAGGAACTTCTCAAGTGAAGCTCATCGTCGGGCTGGGCAACCCGGGAAAGAAGTACGAGCGGACCAGACACAACCTAGGTTTTTTGGTCTTGGATCGGCTGGCCGCTAAAAATGGCGTCGTCGTCGCCAAGAGAAAGTATGAATCCCTCGTGGGGGAGTGGAACAGCGACAGGGAAAAAATCCTTCTGGTCAAGCCGCAGGCCTACATGAACCAGAGCGGCCAAGCGATCCGCAGTCTTCTGCGCTACCTTCCGGTCGAAGCCAGAGATCTCGTGCTGATACACGACGATCTTGACGTTCCCTTTGGCCGCATGCGCATCCGCGAGCGAGGCGGCGCGGGCGGCCACCGCGGAATGCTTTCTGTATTGGAGGCCTTGGGGGAGGAAGCTTTTTTCCGCCTCCGGCTAGGGATCGGACGCCCTCCGCCGGGCGTCGATCCTACGGATTTTGTCTTGCAGAGTTTTTCCCAGGAGGAAGTCGCCCAGCTAGACGAGGTCATTTCCCGGGCGGCTGAGGCGGTTGAATATCTGCTGCGAGAAGGTCCGCGCCGGGCAATGGGAAAATTCAATCGCGCCGGGTAGTGGCGACTTGAATCCAGACTCAATTGTAAAGCATTATCCCTTGTGATAAGCGTCAACTACCAATTTTACGGAGATCAAAGTGACCGTGGCACTGTATGAGACCATCTTTATAGTCCACCCCGATAAGGGCGGGACCGTAAAGGAATATATCGATAGGTTTAAGAAGCTTGTCGAAGAGCAGGGTGGAACGGTGTCTCACCTGGAGGAGTGGGGACTGAGGGATCTCGCCTATCGAATCCAGAAGCAGACGAAAGGTTACTACACGCTGCTTCAGTACCGCTCCACGGCGCGCGCGGTAGAAGAGCTGGAGCGAACCATGAAGCTCAGCGATGGGGTGCTGCGCTATCTCACGGTGCGTGTAGACGAGAGCGCGCAGGCGGCCCCGCAAACCACGCCAAAGGAGCTCTCCGGAGGGGCCAGGAGAAGTGAGGAGGATGTGGCGAAGGCCGAGCCGCAAACTTAACCGCCCTGCAACGGCAGGATTGGGAGTCCGATGGGGGAGTACAACAAGGTTATCCTGATGGGCAACCTGACTCGCGATCCCGATCTCCGCTACACCCCCGCAGGGCTGGCAGTCTGCGAGTTTCCTCTGGTGGTGCCCCACAAGTATCGAATCCATGACGAGATCAAAGAAGATGTCTGTTACATTGACGTCGTGGTCTTTGGCCGGGCGGGAGAACGCATCAAGGGACATCTCCACAGGGGCTCGCGGGTCTTGGTGGATGGGCGGCTGACGCAGAGGCGGTGGGAGACGCCGGAAGGACAGAAGAGGAGCAAATATGAGGTGGTGGCGACGACGGTTCAGTTTATCGATGTGGGAGGCGCCCCGACATCGGGACAGGAAGAGGATCTTCCCATTTAAAGGCGCGAGGTTAGATTAAAAAATGGCTCAAACAGCTCCTTATCATCCCAGGCCGGTTCGCGATCGGACGGAGGAAGAGCAAGGCGGCGGCCGGCGCCGGCCCATGATGCGCCGCAAGGTTTGTCGCTTTTGCGCCGACAAAGAGATCAAGATCGACTACAAGGACCTAAAAGTATTGACTCAGTTTGTCACTGAGAGGGGAAAGATCACTCCCAGCCGGATTAGCGGCACCTGCGCGCGCCACCAACGACTGCTCACGGTCGCGATCAAGAGGGCGCGGAGCGTCGCCCTCCTGCCATTTACCACAGTCAAAAACTGAACTGGGTTGAACCCCGGGGCTCTTTATGAGTTGGCTCCAAGTCGCCAAGAGCTTTTTGCTGGCTTTAGCCTCCACGGTTTTGCTTTTTCTGTTCGGGGCATCCGTTCCGCTGGCGGGGATTTTGTTGATTCCACTGGCGCCGCAGCCGGCGCTCGCGTTCGGATTGCGGCACGGAACAGGCAAGGGAGCCGGCCTTCTTTTGCTGGCGACGGCACTGGTATCCTCTCTTGGCGGGAGCGAGCTGGGCGTGGGTTACTCCCTCCTGGCCTTGATGGTCGTTCTACTTCTTTTTTGCTTCGGTCGGGGATGGTCGATCGAACGGGTAGTGGGAAGCACTGCGGCGGGAATGCTCGCTGCGCTTGCTGCGGCTCTTTGCTTGTCTTTCGGCTCGGTGGCCGAGGTTCAGGAGGGCGTGCGCGCGGCTCTCCAAGACAACCTGGACGCTTCGCTCGAGCTCTATGACACGCTCGGGTTTTCCTCGCAAAGCGTGGAGCTCTTGAGCGAGCGCGCCCCTCAGATCATCGAGATGCTCCTGCGAATCATACCCGCGCTGGTTTTCGCCGGCTTTGTGACCGTGGTCCTGATCAACTTTTTTTTTCTGCTGCGCCGTTTCCCCGAGCGTCATTCCTTCTTTGCTTCGACCGCCGATCTCAGGGAGTGGCGGTCACCGGAGTCTCTCGTCTGGTGTTTTATCCTGTCGGGCTTCGGCCTGTTGTTGCCCGGCTGGGAGACGGTGAGAACGTTGGCGTTGAATCTTTTCCTCATGATCGCGGTTTTTTATTTCTTTCAGGGACTGTCTGTTATCGCCTATTATTTTCACCACAAACACGTCCCTTATTTTCTGCGCAGTCTGGCTTACGTCTTGATCGTTTTTGAGCAGATTTTCACGCTATTTGTGGTCGCGCTCGGCCTCTTCGATCTCTGGGGCGATTTTCGCCGCTTGAAGAAAAAGGGCTTCAGTCCCGGCCAAGCGTCTTAACGGATTGAACAATTTGAACAGCTTGAACCGTTTAAAACGTTTAACTCGTTCAAGCCGATGGTTCATCAAAGGAGAAGGACATGGAAGTCATTCTGAAGGAAGATATCGCTAATCTCGGGAAGATGGGCGAGGTGGTGCGGGTTCGAGATGGTTATGCGCGCAACTACCTGCTGCCGCGCGGGTTGGTCCTCATCGCCGATAAGAAAAACCTGAAGGGCTTTGAGCATGAGAAGCGAGTGGTTGCGTCACAGAAGGAGCGGGTCGTAAAGCAGGCCCAAACCTTGGCGGAAAAGCTGTCTCAAGTTTTTCTAGTCATACCAGTCAAGACTGGAGAAGAGGGAAAGCTTTTCGGGTCAGTGACCAACATCGATATCGAGAAGGCGCTGAAGGCGAAGGGCTTTGAAGTGGAGCGCCGCAAGATTCATCTCCCCGAACCGATTAAAACTCTGGGAGACTATGAGGTGCCGCTCCGGCTCGGCTCTGACGTGGCGGCCAACCTAAAGGTCTCTGTGGTTTCCGAAGAGGGCCACAAGGCTTCCTCCTAACTTTGGAACGTTCGGGTTTTTCGCCGTTGGCGTTTAAGCCTATCTCAAGGTCATCGCCAGTCGAAAGCCGTAATCCGCGTACTTGAAAGCGGGGTTCAGAGAGCTCCGTGCCGCGCACCGGCTGAATTTGATCCGGTGACGCCAGGAACCCCCGCGCGAAACCTTTCTTAACCCTGATGGTGGGCCCAGGGGATTTCTCTCCGGCGACGTTTGGTAATAGTTCGGATCATAAAAATCACTGCACCATTCGTGAACGCCCTCGCTCATATCAAAAAGGCCGAAGCCGTTGGGCTCGTTGGAGCCCACTCGCTGCGGGCCGCCGGTCGCAAGATCGTAACCTGGATAGGGCCTCCCCCACGGTGGCTCGTCGCCCCAAGGATATTTCTCGCATTCTATCCCGCTCCGCGCGGCCCGCTCCCACTCGGCTTCCGTGGGAAGCCGGAACGATTTTCCTGTCTCCTGGCTTAGCCAATCACAGTAGGCTGAGGCATCGAACCAAGTGACACCGACCACGGGCTTGTCCGGGTGAGAGAACATCTTTTCCAACCAAAAAGGCGGCTCCTGAGCGCCTGTCTGTTGGACAAAGATTTTGTACTCTCTGTTGGTGACGGGACATTTTCCTATCATAAACCTATTCACCCACACCCGGTGCACGGGTTTTTCGTTATCGAATCCATCCTCGCTTCCCATGAGAAAGGCGCCCTCGGGAATGAGAACCATGTCGGGAATAAATTCTTTTTTCAGAGCGGGCATGATAGAGAGTTTTTAGGTGGGCACAAACGGAATGTCAATCGACGAAAAGAGCCATTCAGCAGATCATGATGTGAACAGCGGCAGACTCCTGGTCCTCGTCACGGCGGTGCTATGGAGTTTAGCGGGCGTTTTCAT
>JAHFAP010000119.1 GCA_023250495.1 Deltaproteobacteria bacterium
GCGGTCAAAAAACTGATCGTACGGCACCGGCGTCTCCATGTAACCTACCTTCTTGAGAAACTCCACGGTGAAGTTATAAGCTGCCTCCGAGATATCTCCGTTGACGCCCCACAGACGCGGGTCCGCCATGTCGTAGGCCCTGCTCAGCACCTCCGTGGGTTCCTCCGGCAGGATCTTCTTGGCGATCTCTATAGTTCCCGCTTTGTTGGCGGCGATCCATCGATTGGATTCAATAATGGCCTTGGCCAGTTTGTAGAGCGTGTCGGTATTCTTCTGAATGTAATCTTCTCTCGCCATGCCGAACTCGTAAGGAATCTCCGGGACGACCTTGGGAACGACGACGAGATCGATGATCTCCGGATAATGGGCGAGCTTGGCCGCCTCGGTATTGGTGACCACAGTCGCGTCCACCTTGCCTGCCACCAGCGCTTTGAAGCGATCCGCCGGGGAGCCGACGGCGACGTACTTAAATTTTTCCGGGTCGATTCCGCTGCGCTCCAGAACGATGCGCGGGATGTGGTATGAGATCGCGCCGATGCCGGAGACGGCAATGTTCTTTCCGACGAGGGCCTGAAGTGTGGCGCCCGCTTCTTTACGCGCGACGAAGTGATAGGGAGTGATCGGATTAGCGACCACCCAAAGCCGGATCGGAGCTTTTTTTGAGGCGCTCACGATTCCTTCGGTGGCGCCCATGTTGATCGAGACATCTATGTCGCCGGAGAGCAGCGCCTTCACATGTGTCGCGTCGCCGCGGAACTCCACCACTTCTACATCAAGCCCGTACTTCTTGAAGAAACCCTTCTCGATGGCCACGTAGGGCGTGATCGAATCGAGCGACGGCGGGCTTAAGGACGAACCCATTTTAATCTTTTGGGCCTCGGCTAGCCCGACCGCCGAAATGGCGACAACTGCGGAGAACAACAGAACCGCAATGGCCTTAGCGATGTAGCGAATGTTCATACCTTCCTCCTCGGGATTCAAACTATCAACGCAGCTCGTTCACGAAACGGCTGTTGCTTCGTCCTGCGGATAGTATGGTAGGGGAAAATCGGTGTCAAGCGGAGCCGGAATGCAGAATGATGTGGGCGACGATTTCGAAGACGACCATGAAAAGAGTTACGATGGCAGAGCCCAGCACAAGGGTAGTGCGTCGCCTCTCCAAGCGAGTCATTCCCGCCATCTGTTCTGGAGCCTCGGCGCGGAGTTTTCGCGCGTGCCAGAGAGTATAGAGATTAGCGAGAGCTCCAAGTGTTGCGAGAATCAGCACAGGGACGCGAATCGGCCCTTGATCGAGAAAAGTCAGAGCGCCGGCGAGACCGAAGAGCGTGCCGACGCCGAGAACCACAGCCAACGGGCCGATGAGACTTGCGACCGCGCACGGCGCGCCCAAGATCCCGAAGATCACCGCGCCCCAGCTTATGGTTCGCTTGGGCTCTGCCTCCGGCATTTCAGCGGGGCGGGCTAGGTCCGTTCTCGCCTGCAAGCGATGGGCCGCGACCGGCTCGCGAAAACCCTTGAGCGCCAGCCGTTCTTCTGCAACTCCAGGGAAGTCGGCGGCGACCATCTCATAAGTGTCGTGGCTGATCAGGATCTCTCCGGGATTGGTTTTCCCCTCCAGCCGCGCCGCCACGTTCACGACGTCCCCAATCGCCGTGTAATCCTTGCTCTCCTCCGAGCCGAGGCGCCCCACGCGCGCCCATCCTGAGGCGATGCTGACTGCCGCCTGCAGCTCCATTCCAAAGCGCTGGCGCAAGCTTGCCATGTTGGACTGCAGCTCAAGCGCCGCGGCGACCGCCCGTCGCGCATGATCGGCGTATCGGATCGGCACGTTGAACAGCGCCATGACCGCGTCTCCTATGTACTTGTCGATGAAACCGCCGTGCTTGGTGATCATCCCGCTGGCCATGCGCAGAAAGGCGTCCACGACCTCGTGCGTCCGCTCGGCGCCCAGTTCGTGCGTCAACTCGGTGAAAGAAGAGAGATCGGCGAAAACCACCGTGGTCTCGACGAGACGCCCTTCCTGGACGTGAGTATCGCAGCGGCTGCAGATGTTCGGATTGCGCGGGCTGCGCTTGATTCCTATGGCGCGGAACAGGTGTCGCAAGGGCCCCGCGAGCACCGTGCCGCAGATTCCGCACTGGGGAGAAAGGCTGAGATGGCTTTGCGGCCGGCTCATGTCAGCACACGTAGGGCTGGACCGGGGCGCCGCTATCACGGCGAGCGCCGTGGGAGCCAAACCGGTAGTGCCGTCGCTCCAGCAGCAGCTTGGTAATCTCCTGGATTGAAGTGACCACCGGGACCGCTACAATGAGGCCGATCAATCCGAACGCGTGGCCTCCGACGATGACCGAGCCGATAAGCAATACGGGATGGAGGCGAACGCTTTTTCCGATGGTCATCGGGTGGATCAACGCAAGGTCGAAGAGCTTGATCAAAAGAAAGAACATCAGGACCTTCGCCAACGGGGCAAGGCTGGCAAATTGAATCATGGCGATCAGTGCGACCGCGCCTCCGCTCAGCACCGGACCCACGTACGGCACCACGTTGGCCAAGCCGGAAAACGCGCCGAGCAGCAGAGGATAATTGACGCCGAGCGCCCAGAGCCCCAAGGCTGTGACCACGCCGATGACCGCGCCGTTGATCGCCAAGCCGCGCAGGTAGCGACCGATGATCCGGTCGATCTCGCACCAGACGGCGACCGAAGTCTCAATGTGCGCGGGTGGAAGGTAGTTTATGAAGAGTTGACCGATCTTGCGGCTGTCGCGCAGAAGAAAGTAGGAGAACACCGGCACCAATACAATCGCCAAGATGATCGAGGCCATGTGCGTGAGGAGGTTGGGGAGATTCGCTGTCTGCTGCTCGATGAGCGCGCTCAAGCGGGCGTTTCGGCTCTCGGGGCTGCCGACCCAACGTCGGGAAGCCGGGTAGTGTGAGATGATCTCCTGTTGAATCGCGTCGATAGCCTGCTCGACCCGTTCCGTGCGAGAAGAGGAACCGGATGCAAGCGTGTTCACTTCGGCGCTCAAGTGGGGCAGAAGGAGGATGCCCACTGCCAACAAGACGAGGCCCAGCCCGAGATAGATCGCCGTAACCGCGAGGTCGCGCTTGATCGCGAGGCTCTCGGCGATCTTCACAAGCGGGTTGAAGACATACGCGAGCGCGGCCGAAAGCAGCAGGATGACAACGAGGTCGCGGGAAATATAGAGAACGAAAGCCGAGACGGTGATGCCCAATACCCAGACAACGGATGGCGCCGGGCGCCAGCGGCTTGGCTCTCGTGTTTCCCGGGCTTGCATGCTCTGTCCTTGAGTCAGCGGCGGCCCCGCTCTGCCGGCATCGGGGGCTGCTCTGCTGCAGCCGGGGCGCTGGGTCTGGGAGGGGCAGGGCGGATAGAGCCACGGGCTTGGACCACTCTCACATAGCCCGCGACAGCTTTCAGAAGGTTTCCCATCACGCGGATGGCGAGCGCTTTGTTGCCCTCGATCAACTGGTCAAAATGGCTCTTGTAGAGGATGAGCAGAACCGAGTCCTCGTCGGCGCGGGCGCTGGCGAAGCGGGGCTGATCGTCGATCAGCGCCAGCTCTCCGAAGTAGGTGCCGGCGGATAGAGTCGCCAGCGATTTTTCGACCCCGTCGGCGGCGTGGGTGATCGCGACTTTGCCGTCGAGCACGATGAAAAGCGCGTTGCCCGGATCGCCTTCCCGAAAGATGGCCTCGCCCGTCCGGTACTCTTTTTCAAAAAGCTTAACGAGCAGTTTGCCGAGCTGGCGCCGGGTGAGACCCGTAAACAACGGGACGGCTTTGAGCAGCTGAAGCCGTCGCAGCTGCTCGCCGTCGGTGATCCATTTCCGAAAGCGTCCCTTTGCCATAATTTCTCTTACTCGGCGCCGCACGAACGACGAGCGACGCTCGACCGAACGGGCATCCTTCACGCGTGACCCCAGCGTGGTAAACAATGGGTGAGGCGCGCCGAATTTGCCGACCAGGGTATCTGATAAGGAGCTACGATGTCAACGCGAGGGTCACGGGCCTGTGGATGGACTTTTACGCCGGATTGGGCTAATCGGAATAAACATGGGTTAGAAATCGGGGTCGTTTCTCATGTGGGTATTTGATCGCACTTTGCTCGAAATCGCCGTCCGCACGACCATCATCTATGTGGTCGTGCTGGTCGGCATCCGTCTCACAGGCAAAAGGGAAGTGGGCCAGTTGACGCCGTTCGATCTGGTACTCCTTCTACTCATCGCGAATGCGGTGCAGAACGCGATGACCGGCCCCGACACCTCTGTGACCGGCGGATTGGTGGCTGCGGTCACGCTGCTTGCGGTCAACGCAGTCGTGTCACGTCTGGCGTGGCGTTACACGAGGGTTCGAAAATTGGTAGAGGGAACACCGACGCTGCTCATCCATTCAGGGAAGATTTTGGAAGAGAACCTGGCGAAAGAAGAGCTGACGCGCGAGTCGCTGCAGCAAGCGCTGCGTGAGCACAGCGTAGCCAGCGTGGAAGAGGTGAAGCTCGCGGTCCTCGAAGTGGACGGCTCGATCAGCGTGCTGAAGAACGACGACATGCCGAGCGTCGCCCGGCCACATCACCGGATCCGATTTTTGCAGCGCAAGACGTAGGGGGCTCTTCGAAGCGATGAATATTACCCCGTACCACAGAACGCCCCGCTGGCGAATATCCGGCGGCAGAGGCGGGAGCCGTAAGAGTTTAAGGGGAGGAGACGACGATGCAAGCGAAGAAACGTGAGCGTGTATGGATTGTCGCGCCGGCCGGTTTTCTAACGGTTTTACTGATCGCCGGGACATGCTTGTCGCAGGACACAAGGCTCGCCGAGGCGCGGCGGGAAGGGAAGATCGTCTGGTACACCGGGGCGGCCCTTTTCACCGCCGAGCGGGTCGCCAGCCTCTTCGAGCAGGCTTATCCTGGAATCAAGGTCGAGGTTCAGCGCTCAGGCTCGGAGCGGATCCTTCAGCGAGTCATGCAGGAGTCAGCGGCGGGGATCAAGAACGCCGATGTCTTTAACTCCTCCGATGTCGGCCACTACGTGCTCTTGAAGAAGAAGGGGATGCTGGCCAAATACTCGCCTACCGGCACTGAGCGTTTTCCCGAAGCCTTTCGCGACCCGGATGGGATCGCTCTCGGATGGCGGGCCTTCCTGATCGTGATCTCTTACAACTCCAAGCTTCTCGCCAGCGGGGACGCGCCCAAGAGCTGGAAGGATCTCCTCGATCCGAAGTGGAAAGGTAAGCTCGTGACTGCCCACCCTGGTTATAGCGGGAGCATCGCCACCTACATGCTGGCGTTGGTGAATCTTTACGGCTGGGACTACTTCAAGCAGTTGGCTCAGAACAAGCCCCATCTGACACAATCGGTCCACGATCCCGCGCAGGTGGTCGAGGCGGGAGAGAGAATGGTAGGGGCGAACGGGGCAGACTACTTTCTCTACACGCAGAAAAAGAAAGGAAATCCGATCGGTATCGTCTATCCGCAAGACGGCGTACCGCTGGTCGTTTCGCCCTCGGCGATCACCAGCTTCGCTCCTCACCCGACAGCCGCTAGACTCTTTACAGACTTCATCTTCACCAAGGATGTCCAGCAGTTCCTGGCAGACAGCGAGGGGCTCTACGTCCCCCATCCCGAGGTGACCTACCTCTCAGACAAGCCAAAGCTCTCCGATCTCAAACTCCTAACAGTGGATCCGGAGGAACTGGAGCGGCGGACGGAGGAGATCAAGAAGCGCTTCGTCGAATTCTTCGGCGCGTAAAGTTTTTCTGTGAGTGGCGCGCGATGCTAAGAGGAGGCGGTAATGGCCCGAGTCACGGGAAGTCACCTGATTTGTAGAGCGCTCAAGCTAGAAGGCGTGGCCCATATCTTTGTCCTGGCCGGCGATCACATCCTGCCGGTGCTGGACGTGATGGCGGATCAGGATTTCCGAATTATTGATACGCGTCATGAGCAGGCGGCGGTCCACATGGCGGATGGCTGGGCCCGTATCACCGAGCAGCCCGGCGTCTGCATGTACACCACTCCGGGCTTCGCCAACGCGATCCCCGGCCTCACCAACGCCATGCACAGCGAAGGTCCGGTTATCTCCATCGCCGGCTGCGCGGACTCGCACGACCTGGGACGGGGCGCCCAGCAGGAAATTGATCAAGTCGGCATGGCTGCACCGATGACCAAAGGCTCCTTCCTGGTCGATGACGTCCGAAGGATCCCTGAAGTCATCAGCCGCGCGATGCGCCTCGCTTTCAGCGGTCGCCGGGGGCCGGTCCACTTGACGATCCCGATAGATCTCCAGGAGCAATGCGTGGACGAAGATGAGGTTGTGTTCACGAAACCCGGTGAATACCGCCCTGGAGAGTCGATGCGGAGCGAACCGGAGCTTGTGCGCCAGGCTATCGCTCTCCTGCGCCAGGCGCAGAAGCCTCTGGTTATCGCCGGGAGCGCCGCCGGTTATACCCTTTCAGGCGAGACTCTACAGCAATTCATCGAAACGATCCGCCTGCCGGTGCTGACGGAAGAGCAGTCGCGCGGACTGATCTCTGATGACCATCCCTATGCCTTCGGCTTTTTCGAGCGGGGTTTAAACCGAGCCGCCGCTAAGGTTCGCGACGCCGACCTGGTCGTGCTGTTGGGTCGCAAACAGGACTTCACCATCGGTTACTGCCGTCCGCCTAACATCGCCGGCGATGCCAAGATCATTCAGGTCGATCCATCCGCCACGGAGATTGGCCGCAACCGAGGAGTTGCCGTCGGTATCGTTGGCGATGTCACCAGTGTCCTGGATCAGATGACGAGAGCGGCCGCTAATTATACGTGGAAGGATCTTCCCTGGCTGGAGGATCTGCGTGCCGCGCGTGCGGCCCAGGCGGCGTGGGCCGAAGATCTAGCTCGCCCAAAGACTCCGATGCACGCCTTGTTCGTTCACAAGGTGCTCAAGTCCATCCTGCGCCCTGACGACTGCCTCGTGTTCGATGGGGGAGACTTCTGCCACTTTGGTCGCTCCTTACTCCCTGCTCGACAACCAAAGCGCTGGCTCTACGTTTCCAGTCTGGGAATGTTAGGCTCTTCTCTGCCTACAGCTCTCGCTGCCAAGTTGGCCTATCCTGAGTCTCGCGTGATCATGTTAACGGGCGATGGCTCCTTCGGTTTCAACGCAATGGAATTCGACACCGCGGTGCGTCACAAACTCAACATCGTAGCCATATTAGGCAACGACTCTGCCTGGGGCATCGACCGGCAAATCCAGCTTGGCCTGTATGGCCGCCCCGTTGCCACCGACTTGTTTCAGACTCGCTACGAGCAGGTGGTGCAAGGCCTGGGTGGTTACGGCGAGTTTGTGGAACGGCCCGAGGATCTAGAAGCAGCGCTGCAGCGCGCTTTTGCTTCGGGACGGCCCGCGCTGCTCAACGTCGTCGTGCAGCGGGCCATCAGCCCTCGGGCAGAGGCTGCTATCGCGCGGCGTAAGGCTGTTGCCCGCAAGTAGTCTAAACGTACGAGGCATAGAAATAATTAAAGGAGGGGAAAACGATGATCCTAAGATTGTTTCGCGGGTTCTTTTTTGTCACATTGTTCGCGTCCGGGATATGGGCGCAGGAGGGGCCGAATCGGCCCGAACCGAAACCGCTGACCCTCGATAGCAAGACCACGGCGGTTTTGGTGCTCGATCTCAACGCCCGCTGCCATGACCCCAAGCAGGTCTGCTCCAAACTCACAGCGCCTTTGGGGGATTTTCTGGAGAAGGTTAGGGCGGCCGCCGTTCCAATCATCTACACCGTCTCGGCTGCGGCGAAGGGGACGCCTCTCGGTGAACTGGCGGCTCCGCTGAAGCGAAAAGAGGGAGAGCCCGTCATCTATCCGGACGCGTTTGATAAATTCGTGGGAGGGGAGCTGCTGGCTTTTCTAAAGGAAAAAGGGGCCAAGACCCTGATCGTAACTGGATCTTCGACCAATGCAGCGGTGCTTTACACCGCGACGACCGCGGCGCGAATGTATCGATACAACGTCGTCATACCGATGGACGGCGCCATCGCCGCCGGCAAGTACGAGCAGGAATATTCCTTTCACCAGTTCACCGTCCTTCCGGGCGAGGCGAACAAGCAGTTTCAGTTTACCAATCTGTCGATGATTACGTTTCGGTGAGGAGATTCTACTTTTACTCGCGAAGGCCGAACACTTCCTGGAGTTTGAGCCGAACCGCTTGATCTCCGCCGGGCAGAATATCAAACTTTGTCGTGTTGTCGAGCTTTTGCAGGATTTTGCGGCCTTCGTCGTCTTGATCCATGAAGAGCAGAGCCTCCTCGAGCCGGTTGGTTAATACTGGGTCCAACTCTTTTCGGATGGAGAGAAAGTGGCGCGGGAAGTTCTCAGTCTCTCCAAGAACAATCGTGTCCGCTTTGCGCTTCGCGTCCAGGCGGTCGTAGTCCTCATTGCTAAATGCGCCGGCCGCCACTTTTTTAGAGAGAACCAGGTCGGCGATTTTTGCCGCGGAGTAGGTAAAGATATACCCGACCTCGGTCGGAGCGACGGTTGCGTCGAGCGATGTCTTCTCCGCAAGCTTCAATCCCTTGGTCACGAGGAGAATTTTCGGAAGGAAATAACCTGAAGTCGATCCGGGATCCTCGAACGCGATGATCTTGCCCCGAAGGTCTTCAAACCGGCTTAGGCTGCTTCCTCTCGCTGCGAAAACGACGCCGCGATATTCGGCCGCGCCGCCTTTCCAGCGCCTGAGCAGCACGATCGCGGCGCCTTGTCGGTTGATGAGATAAGTGGGATAGGGGCTGTCCATGTAAAAATCGACCTTGTTCTCTTCAAGGAGCTTCGCGAGTTGCCAGACCGTAGGGGCGACGACGACTTTTCCTTCGACGGCAGAGGTCGAGGAGAGCCTTCGGGCCACGTAGCGCACAAAATCCCGAAATTGCTTTTCGATCTCCGCCTCCGGCCTTTGGGAGATGATTCCTAAGGAGATCGTTTTCTCTCTCGCGGTCCCCGTGGTCTGTGCTGAAGTCTTCGCTCCAGGCGTTACGAAGAAAAGGAGGGCGGCAACTCCAAAAATGAGGGAGATGGAATGCCTTTGTTTCTTCATAAGCGTCTTCATCGAGGATATTTTAGTTTTTCTCGCGAGGGCGGAAGAGCTCCACGAATTTTCGCCGGACCGCTTCTTCTCCACCCGGCAGCAGGTCGAATTTTGTCGTGTTGTCGAACTTTTCCAAGATTTTCCGGCCTTCTTCGTCCTGGTGCATCGCCAACAAAATCTCTTTCAGCTGCTTTGCCAGCATCGGGTCCAGATCCTTTCGAATCGAAACAAGGTTGCGTGGGACTATCTCCGTTTCTGCCAGAATGGAGATCTCCGCTTTGCCTTTTTCGTCGAGCCTGCTGTAGTCATCGTTGCTAAAGGCTCCGGCAGCGACTTTTCCTGAAAGGACCAGATCAACAATTTTATTAGTGG
>JAHFAP010000311.1 GCA_023250495.1 Deltaproteobacteria bacterium
TTGAAGAAATTCTTGCGATGGTTGAGAAATTTGGCGGAGAGGGAGGGATTTGAACCCCCGGTGCCCGTCAGGGCACACTTGATTTCGAGTCAAGCGCCTTCAACCGGGCTCGGCCACCTCTCCGCACAATAGCTGCTAGCTATCAGCGGTCAGCCTTCAGGTCCTCCCCATCCCTCCTGGCTGAAAGCTGATTGCTGAATGCTGATAGCTTTTTCTTCCGTAAATGAGTGAAAAATCCCACTAGGATACCAGCACACTCGCTCTCCAGGATGCCTCGGGTCACCGGCAGAGAGTGATTCAGGCGCGGATCGTCGCACAGACCATAGAGCGACTCTACGGCTCCGCCTTTAGGATCCAGACAGCCAAAGACCAGCCGCGAAACGCGCGCCTGGAGAATCGCCCCTACGCACATGAGGCATGGCTCAAGGGTCACGTAGAGGGCGCATTCTTCGAGCCGCCAACTCCGCCGATGAGCCGACGCCGCTTGCAGGGCCAGGACTTCAGCATGGGCCATGGGATTTTGCAGCTCTTCGCGCCGGTTGTGGGCCTGGGAAATCACCTCGTCGTTACAAACCACCACAGCGCCAACCGGGATCTCTCCCGCTTCCGCGCCTTTGCGCGCCTCGCGGAGGGCCAACTCCATGTAGTAGGAATCTCTGGCGGCACTTTGTGGGAAAAACTCACTCATTTGATGTTCGTCACCATAACACAAAAGTCAGACCAATCAAATTACGCTGACGAGCAGAATTGAAACGGCACGCCTTAGGGTCACAAACGTGGAACCAAAGCCTCAACCCCCCGGATAGGGCACCGGCACCAGTTGGTCCGTTGCGCTCCGGACATCCTCGCGCCATAGTTCCAGCAGCTTCTTGGCAATCGGCCCGGGTCTGCCATCGCCGATGGGTTGGCCGTCCCACTGGACTACGGGCGCCACTTTAACCGAGCTGCCGATCAGCATCATCTCCGCCGCCACGCGCCCTTCCGCCACCGAAACGTCGGCAACCCGGATATCGCGGAGGTCTCCCTGCTGCACCAGCCGCCGCGCCAGTTGAAGCACGCGCTGCACGGTAATCCCGGATAGAATGGCGTCGAACAGAGGATGGCGGAACACTCGATCCCGAGTGACAAAGGCGACGTTCATGTTGGAGCTTTCCGCCACCATGCCGCGCTCGTCGATGAAGATGCCGTTGTCGGCGCTGTGGTCTTTCGCTTCAATTACGACGAGCACGTTCGGGAGGTAGTTGGTCGATTTGACGCGCGCAAAAAACGGCGGCTTGATGGGAACGGTGCTGGTCACGACTCTGACCCCCTCGCTGTAGAGCGAATCAGGATAGAACTCCGCGCCGAAGATAACTACGAAAAAACTGCTGCCGACGCACTCCGCAGGCGACAAGCCAAACCCACCGGGGCCGGCCGAGAGCCAGTAGCGCACCGAGGCGTCGCGCCGGCCGCTCGCCCCCGCGGTGTCGATAATGATCTGGCGCAATCTTTCCGCCGGGAAAGGGAGCGGGATGCGGGCCATTTCCGCGGAGCGCAGCAGGCGCTCCAGATGCTGGTTAAGCTGGTACAACATCCCGTGCGCTAGGATCGCCGTGTCAAAAACCGCGTGGCCGCGGTGGACCATGTGATCATCGAGCGGCAGGACCATAAGCGCCGGATCGGTGACGATCCCGCCGAGCACGCTGGAGTACATGGCGTAAAAATTAGCCGATTTGGCGTGAACTGCCCGGCGCAAACGCGCCACCGCCTCATCGGCGCTAAAGCAGGCTGTCCCTTCAATCCCCGGCATACGAGAAACCTCCTTTGCCGACAAACTAGGTCCTATTGTCGTGCTCATCGAGCGTGGTGTCAAGAAACATTACGCTCTCTTGCAGAAGTGTCGCGTGTGGAACCCGAGAGAGGAGCTTCCCCTCAGGCACATAGAGTGCTTCCGGGTTCGCGGCAAGGAATAGAGGAATGCGGGAATTGCGGCAGTGATAAGGAGCTACGAATGAAAAGGCCGGTTTGATTTGCTACAGCGAGAGCTTATGCCGCCGCACGTGATGGTTGTAGGACCAGACCAAGAGCTTGACCCTGATTCTCAACAGCACTTGCCTTAGCCTTTCGCCGAGCGTAGCCATGACCTTCCTTGAGCGATTGGAATAGCATGATCCGTGCCAAGAACGCAATTTTCTGAAATCGTTGGATTTCCGTTCATTCCAGACGCGTCACCGCTACCAGGAACGGACATTTTTACCTGTTCAAGAACAATTTCGGGTAATTTTTTCTAGATTGAGGGGTACGTTGCAGGCAACTATCTGGACACCGAACGGCCGCCGGCCTCAGCCTGCTCCGCCTGTTCCCATTCCATGCGCTTGCGCTCTAAGAAACCGAGGGGTGTTTCATTGTCGCCGATACCGAGATCCTTCAACGTCGGCTCGCCCGCGCAGGCAGCCCATGCGTCGTTGAAGCCGGTGTTCGGGTCAAATCTCTTCAGTCCCCATTTGGCGGCAAACTCCTGATCTGACTCAGCGCCTTCACTTTTCTCTACCATGGCTCGCAGCTCGCGCGATAACGCCTCGAAGCACATCTGGTTGCGCGATACAACGTTCGCAGCGAGCTGATACTCGATAAACTTCTTCTGCGCCTCGCCCTGCTGTGGCAGGCTTACTGGCGAGGGCATGCAGGACGCGAGCAGAATAGCGATGACCAGGACGAGTGCTACCATTTGCCTCCCGCTGGTTCGTCCCTTCCTGCCGAACCGCCAATTTGCCATGGAGATGGGAAACACGGAGCTCATCTCAAGATCTGGCGCGCCCGGAGGGATTTGAACCCCCAACCCTCAGATCCGTAGTCTGATGCTCTGTCCAATTGAGCTACGGGCGCGTTGCTGAATCTCAGATTCCAGATCTCAGATCACAAATCATCTGAAATTTGAGATTTGAAATCTGCCATTCTCAGAGAAGATGGCGGAGAGAGAGGGATTCGAACCCTCGGTACCCTTTTAAGGGGTACACACGCTTAGCAGGCGTGCGCCTTCGACCACTCGGCCATCTCTCCGTCTGTCAGCAAAGAAGCTTTCAGCCGTCAGCAATCAGCTTTTCTCCCCTCCCAACAAAGAGCTGATAGCTGAGTGCTGATCGCTGATTGCTATTCTGGCGGAGGGGGCGAGATTCGAACTCGCGGTCCACGAAGTGGACGCCGGTTTTCAAGACCGGTGCCTTAAACCGCTCGGCCACCCCTCCTGAGATAGTGCGAATGGTTCATAGTAAACAGTCGCAGAACA
>JAHFAP010000120.1 GCA_023250495.1 Deltaproteobacteria bacterium
AGCGCGGCTACAAGGTCATCGTGCCGATCGACTGCATGTCGTCCGAAGATCCCTACATGGAGCAATATGCGGCCTGGCACATGTTCAAGGGCGGACCGGCCATCGTCACCAGCCAGACGACGCTCACGCGCAGCGGCATGATCAAGTTCTGAAGGCAGGCGAGAGGCGCGAGGCGGAAGGCGTGAGCAAGAAAAGAGCCTGATCTAAAACCATGGCCCTAAGCATAGTTTCACCTCAGAAAGAAAAAACCCTGTTAGAGCGCATGCGCGCTTTGGGTGTTCGGGAGCAGGACATCGAGGAACAATTTGTTCGCTCTTCGGGAGCCGGCGGGCAGAAGGTCAATAAAACTTCTACCTGTGTCGTGCTCCACCATCGGCCCACGGGCATTCGGGTGAAGTGCCAGCAGGAGCGCTCACAGGCTCTCAATCGTTTTTTGGCGCGAAGAATCCTGCTGGACAAGATCGAGGTGAACCTCAGAGGGGCCGAGTCCGCGGAACAGCAAGAGATTGCCAGGATTCGCCGGCAGAAAAGAAAGCGCTCGCGGCGCGCCAAGCTTAAGCTGCTCGCGGAGAAGCGCCACCAGGCGGAGAAGAAATCTTCACGCGCCGCCGTGCGGCCTGAACACTACGACGATTGAGCATGGGAAGGCGTGAGGCATGAGGCGACAGGCGACAGTTGGGCGGAAGCCATGAGGCGTGAGCGCGAGGGGAAACCGTGAAACGTGTTCGTGGATCGAGGAGAACGGCCGGTGACCGTTTGCCAACTCTGAGAAAGACGGATTATAAAGTAGAAAAATAACCCCTGACAGGAGGTTTCCATGGGATTACTGAAAATCGAGGGAGTCACTCACTGGTCCATTCCGGTGAACAACCTGGAAGAGTCAGAGAAGTTCTACGGCGATCTGCTCGGTCTTAAGCCGGTAGGGCGGCTGGGCAATTCGGTCATGTCCTGCTTCAACGTCGGCGACCACAACATCCTGCTGTGCGAGCGCGAGCGGCCCGTGGACAACCCGCCCGAGGGAGATCACCGAGTCCACCATTCTTTCACGGTGAGCCCGGAGACGTTCGTGCAGGCGTGTAAGGTTTTCCACGAAAAGAAAATCCCCATCGTCGAGCTTACTTACCGCGCGAAAGGTTATTTCACGGGAAGGGAGCTCTATTTCTTCGATCCCAGCGGGAACCGGCTCGAGCTGCGCGATCCGACTTGGAAGCCCGGCATGCCCGAGCCTGCACTCGAAGAAATCGTGCGCTCGTAACGGGGCGAAGGCGGGCGGCGGAAGGCAAGAGCATGAGAAGAATCCGGATTGCAGTCGCCGTTATTCTTTTCCTTTGCCACCCAAGCGGGCCTCTCCAAGCGGCGGAAAACCTTCGCGCGGCGAGCGGTGGATTTACGACGGCTATTCACGCAGTGCTCTGGGCCGCCTATGAGGAAAAGCTTTTCAAAAAATACGGCCTCGATGTGGAGTATCTGGCCCTCAACACCGGGCGATTGGGCATGCAAATGCTCCTCTCCGATGACATCCAGGTTCTTTTCTCGACCGGCGTTACGGTCGTCACCACTAACTTACAGAAAGCCGATCTTACGATCATAGGAGGAGGACTGAATTTTTTCCCCACCAAGCTGGTTACCCGCCCGGAGATCAAGAAACCTGAGGATCTCAAGGGTAAGGTTCTGGCCGTAGGCGGCTTTGGCGCCGCCAATCACATGGCCTTGTTGGTAGCGCTGGAGAAGCTGGGAGTCAACGCCAAAGAGGTCAGCATCATTCAAGTGGCGGGAGCGGCGGCGCAGGTCACCGCGCTCGCCAAGGGCGCCATCTCCGGCTTGATGTTCAATGAGCCGCAAGCGACGATCGCCATGAAAAAGTTCGGCATGCACTCGCTGATCGACCTTATGGAAAGCAAGATCCCTTTCCCCCAGAACTGTTTCATCGTCAAGCGAAGCACTCTCGAGTCGAATCGGGATAAGGTCACAAATTTCATGAAGGCGGTCATCGAGGCGGTTTACCTGCTTAAAAAAGATCGCCCGCTGGCCCTCGCGCTCATAAAGAAATATATTCGCGTCAACGAAGATGAGGCGGCCATCGGTTATGATTACTATCTAGCCAAGCACGGCGAAGGCATTTTAGACCTTCCCGATCGGAGAGGGCTCGCGTTCGTCATTCAGGAGACGGCGAAATCCAATCCGAAAGCCGCAGGTCAGACCCCCGAAACGCTTAGACTCCTGGAGCCGTCCGTTCTCGACGAGATCAAGAAGAGCGGCTTTGTGGAAAGAGTGAAGCATTAAAGGAGGGAAGCGCCATGTCTCGTGTAGTGGACGCGGATACGCACATCGCCGAATCGGAGGGCATGTGGCAGCTGATGGATAAAGACATGGCCCCCAGACGGCCGATCCGCGTCTCGGTTGCCAAGGACACTCTGTACAAAGATCGCAACGTCTTTTGGCTGATCGACGGGAATATTTTCCCCAAACCCGCCGGCAGAGGCAGTTACAATCTGATGACGCCGTCGCTGCCCGGTCAGGAATCTTCACGGGGCGGTGTGACCATTCCTTGCAGAGAGCTCACCGACGTCGAGGCTCGCCTGGCGGATATGGATAAGCTGGGCATTGAAACGCAAGTGATTTATCCCACCCTGTTTCTCGTCTACTTGACGGACGATGTTAAGCTGGAGATCGCGCTGTGCAAAGCCTATAACCGATGGCTGACACAGGCGTGGTCCAAGGCGCGCAATCGGCTGAGATGGGTCGCGGTCCTTCCCTTGAGATCCGTCGAAGCATCGATCGCAGAGATGCGAACGGCCAAGAAGAACGGCGCCGTGGGCTTGTTCTTCAGAGGTCTCGAAGGCAGACTCACGCTCGACAATCCGTACTTTTTCCCTATATACGAGGAAGCGAGCCGTCTTGACCTCCCCATCTGCATTCACACGGGCTCCGGAAACCCGTTTCTGCTGGAGATGTTCGATGTGGCGCGCAACAGCACCTTCGCCCATAACAGGATTCTCCCTTTGATTGCCTTTAGAGATCTGGTCGCCAACAAGATCCCGGAGCTCTTTCCCGGTCTCCGATTCGGCTTTATCGAAGCCTCCGCAGGTTGGATCCCCTATCTCATTCACGTACTAAAGAGATTGCTGCGCGAGCGCTGGAAGTATGCATCGAGCGCGGACCTCTTTCGGGACTACCGGCTTTACGTGGCCTGCGAAGCGGATGAGGATATTCCGTACATCGCGCAGCACACGGGCGAGGATCATATCCTCATAGGCTCGGACTATGGACATAACGATCCGTCCAAAGAGCCTCAACTCGTCGCCACCATGAGGGCGCGCGAAGACGTGCCCGGCAATCTAGTTGAAAACATCCTGTGTGAGAATGCGCGGAAATTCTACTCGCTCTAGCCCGCTGCCCTAACCAACGACGCTTTCAATCTCTCTTATCCCCCCAAATACGCCTGGCGCACGAGGTCGTTGCCAGTCAACTCGTCGGCCTTGCCTTCGAGGATGATCGCGCCCGTCTCCAGCACGTAGCCGCGATGGCAGATCGCGAGCGCCATGGCGGCATTTTGCTCGACGAGGAGAATCGTCACTCCCTCGCGATTGATCTCCTGGATGGTCGCGAAAATCTGCTCGACGAGAATCGGCGCGAGTCCCATAGAGGGCTCGTCCAGCAACAGCAGCCTCGGGCGCGCCATGAGCCCGCGGCCGATCGCCAGCATCTGCTGCTCGCCGCCCGACAGAGTTCCGGCGCTCTGGCGCATACGCTCCTTCAGCCGCGGAAAAAGCGTGAAGACGCGATCAAGATCGTTTCCGATCGTGCTACCGCGCCGGCTGTAGGCACCGGTTCTGAGATTCTCGATGACTGAAAGCCGCGGGAAGATCCTTCTTCCCTCCGGAACGTGGGCCACTCCCAGCCGCACGATCTCGTGCGGCTCTAGTCCCTCCAATGACTGTCCCTCCAGCTCTATCCTCCCGCTGCGCGGTTTGAGCAGGGCGGAGATTGTTTTGAGCGTCGTGCTCTTGCCCGCGCCGTTGGCTCCGAGCAGCGTCACCATCTCGCCCTGGGCGACAGTGAACGAAAGCCCCTTCAGCGCGTGGATCGCGTCGTAGTAAACGTGCAGCTCCTCAACCTTGAGCATGGCCCGCCCACTTTCCGCGGCCGAGGTAGGCCTCGATCACGCGCGCGTCGATGCGCACTTCATCCGGTGTGCCTTCGGCGATCTTCTCTCCATGGTCGAGAACCGTGACCCGATCCGAGATCCCCATGACCACGCGCATGTTGTGCTCGATCAAAAGGATGCTGCGCACGTGCGTGCCGACCAAATTCCTCAGCAACGACATCAGCACCTGCGCCTCCGAGGGATTCATCCCGGCGCTCGGCTCGTCCAGGAGGAGCAGCCTCGGCTGCGATGCCAGGGCGCGGGCCACCTCCAAGCGGCGCTGTTCTCCATAGGAGAGCTGCCGCGCCCACACCCCCTCGCTTCCCTGAAGACCAACCAAACCCAGCAGCTCCATCGCCTTGGCCGTGGCCTGCCTCTCCTCAGCGCGCAAGCGCGACGCTCGAAACAGGACATCGGAGAGACTGAGCGGGATGCGCGAATGCATCCCGACCAGCACGTTCTCAAGCACCGTCATCTCACCAAAGAGACGGATATTTTGAAACGTGCGGCAGATGCCCGCGCGCGTGATTTGATCAGGACTCGACCCGCTTAGAGAGCGACTTTGAAAGCGGATCTTGCCCTGATCCGCGCGGTAGAGGCCGGTCAGGATATTGAACAGAGTGGTCTTGCCCGCGCCGTTGGGTCCGATCAAGGCGGCAATATTGCTTTCCTCGATGATCAGATCGACGTCGCGCAACGCGACCAGGCCGCCGAATCTTTTGGTCAGGCCGTGAACTTCAAGCAGCGCCATCTTATTTTTCTCCGGTGTCGCCGCCTGTGGTGAGCTTAGTCGAACCACCCTGACGCGGCGGCAAAAAACCCTGGGGCCTGAAGATCATCATCAAAATGATGATCAGCCCGAACACCATGCGCTCGTATTTCGCAGGCTCGAACTGCGCCGGGATCTGGCTCAAGTCAAAGCTACCGAGAAGCGGAAGAGACAGGATGATGCCTGACTGGCGCAACCCGTTGAGCCAGAGCGAAAGACCCTTGAGCAGTTGCAGGTTCAGGATCGTCACCACCGTCGCGCCGAGGATAGCTCCAGGAATGGAACCCATGCCGCCCAGGATGACCATCGCGAGCACGCCGATCGATTCCATGAAGGTAAAACTCTCCGGATTGATGAAAACCTGCTTCGCCGCAAACAGCACGCCGACGGCCGCGGCAAAGGAGGCGCCGACGGCAAAGGCCAGAAGCTTCATCCACACCACGGGGACGCCCATCGCGACCGCGGCAATCTCATCCTCCCGGATCGCCTTCCAGGCGCGGCCGACCGGCGAGTTCTCAAGCCTGCGCGTCACGAGGATGATGGCCAGGAGCAGAATGAGAACGAGAAAATAAAAATAGAGCGGGTAGAGCGCGGCTGCATCCGGTTTGAAGCCGAGAAATTCCACGAGCGGCTGGAAAAAGAGCGGCGGCCGCTGAATCGGCGTGATCCCCTTGGGGCCGTTCGTCAGGTTGATCGGCTTGTCGAGATTATTGACCAGCGCGCGGACCACTTCGGCGAATCCGAGCGTGACGATGGCGAGATAATCCCCTCTCAAGCGCAGCACCGGAAGACCCAAAAGGATTCCGGTGAGAGCGCCGGCGGCGATGCCGAGCAGGAGGAAAACAAAAAACCACGCCTGGCCGAGCGGAAAGTAGCCGCCGGGCAGGAACGCATTCGCCTGGTGCGAGCCGAAGATCGCCCAGAGATAGGCGCCGATGGCGTAGAAAGCGACAAAGCCGAGATTGAGCAGGCCGACGAAGCCAACCACAATGTTGAGTCCCAGGGCCAGCGCGACGAAGATTCCGATCTGAATCGCCACCTCGAGGTAGTAGCCGTCGAGCGTTCCAAGCAGCGGCATCAGAACGATCAATACGGCTGCGGTGAAAGAGAGCTTGGCGGCGCGCGAGAGCGGCGCGTAGTAGATCAAAAGGAGCGAAGCTTCAAAAAGAAGGAAGGCCGAGACCGATCGGGGAAAGGAGTAGACAAGGAGACTCGTCAAGCCGATGTAGCCAGCCAGGCCGGCGTTAAAAAACCAGTTTTTCATTTGGATTGGTTTCTTTAATCTAAAATCAAAAATCTAAAATCGGTTCACGCCCCCTCCTCCCGCACCTTTTCCCCCAGCAGCCCCTTGGGCCGAAAAATCAGAATCAGGATCAGCACCGCAAAGGCGAAGACATCTTTGTACTCCGCGCCGAAGGCGCCATCGGTGAGAATTCCGAGATAGGAGGCAGCCAGCGCCTCCATCAGGCCGAGTACGAGCCCGCCCAGAACCGCTCCGGGAATGTTGCCGATTCCGCCGAGCACCGCCGCGGTAAAGGCCTTGAGCCCGGGACCAAAGCCGCTGTACGGGTTGATCAGGCTGTAATGAAGCCCGAACAGAACCCCGGCGGCGCCACCCATCGCTCCGCCGACGAAGAAAGTGAGCGAGATGATCCGGTCGACCGGGATGCCCATGAGAGCGGCGGCATCCGGGTCCTGGGCCACCGCGCGGATCGCGGTGCCGAGCTTGGTCTTGTTGACAAAGAGATAGAGCCCCAGGAGCATCGCCAGAGCGGTCGCGATCACCAGGAAGGATTTCAGAGGAACTTCCACGCCCATGCCCAGAGACAGATTTTTTTCCAGGATATCCAGCGTCGGATAGGTGAGATAAAAGGTATTGCGCCACAGGCTCTCCACCAGCCGGACAAAATCCTGGAGAAAAAACGAGGCGCCGATGGCCGAGATCAAGGGGACGAGACGCGGCGCCCCGCGCAGCGGCCGGTAGGCCACGCGCTCCAGCCCCATCGCCGCAAGGCCACTCACGGCCATGCCGGCAAAGAGCAAGACCAGGATGACGAAGGCCGGGTGGAGCGTGGCGAGAGCGCCCGAGGATTCGAGCCCGAGGAGAATCTCCGCGCCGACGAAGGCGCCGATCACAAAGATCTCGCTGTGGGCAAAGTTGATAAATTCCAGCACGCCGTAGACCATCGTGTAGCCCAGCGCGATCAGCGCGTACATAAACCCCAAAACCACGCCGTCCATGAGCACCTGGAGAAATATGCCGGCGGAGAAATCCAACGCAGTCTCTCCTCTTAAAATTCGCTATGCTAACAAATCCAGCGCACCGCCGCCACTGTCCGCACAAAGGTTGAAGGGTTCAAGGGATAAAGGGTTTTTTAAACCCTTCAACTCTTCAACCCTTTAACCCTTAAACCTGATAGAAGAGAGTTGACATAGCGGCTATGCATTGGATACGCTGCAAAAAAATGAAACGGGTATTGCTTATTGCGATTGGCATTCTAGTACTCCTGGCCGCGGCGATCGTCTTGGTGCCGCCTCTGATCGACCTGGGCGCGCACAAGGCCCGCTACCTCCCGCTGGTCGAACAGGCCTTGCAGCGCAAGGTGGATGTTGGAGAGATCCGTCTGAGAATCGTTCCGGAGCCCGCCATCCGCCTCTCGGCGTTGAAAGTCTCCGACAACCCCGCATTTTCCAAAGAGCCCTTTTTCACCGCCCAGCAGATCCGACTTCGCCTCAGGCTCTGGCCTCTTCTCAGAGGACAGCTCCAGGTGGAAGAATTAATTCTCGAAAAACCGGTTCTCAACCTGCTCAAAAAGCCGGACGGCGCGTTCAACTTTGCCGATATCGGAAAAAAGAAAGAGGAGATCGCGAAAAAGGAGAAAAAGGAAGCAGCGCCGAAGGCAAAAGAGGCGGCGAGGTTTTCCGAGCTGATTCCGGCTCTGTTGCGCATCGAGGAAGGGAAGGTCACCTTGCAGACCCAGGGGCAAAAGCCGCTCCAGATTCGCGGGATCGGTCTCTCGCTGCAGGATTTCTCGACCGATCTCCCGTTTCCCTATCGGGTGGCATTGAACCCGCCCGGCCTTAAGCCGATCTCGCTCGAGGGGCAGCTGCGCTATCAGGAGTCTCAGGCGGCTCTCAGTTTGAAAGATAACCATCTTAAAGCCGAGGATGTCGACTTCGCGGTGAGCGGCACCGTCGCCGATCTTACGAGTGTGCCTCGGCTGAATCTCTCGCTGGCCAACGACGGATTCGAGATCAAGCCGATTGTCCAGCTTCTCGCGGCGGCGGGGATCGTCCCCAAGGAGCTTGAAGTCTCAGGTCCGCTCGGATTGAGGGTGACGCTGTCGGGCCCTTCCAACAACCTCCTGTCTCAAATTCAGACCAAGCTCAAAGGTCTCAAGGTGAGCGACAGTCACGCCTTCAAAGGAAACGTCACAGGGGAAATCCAGTTGTCCGCGCCGTTGGGCGGTGACGCGCCTCTGGTGCGAAGCATGCGCGGCAGCGGCCAGCTTGCGGCGAAGGACGGTGAGCTCACCAACGTTGATCTGACAAAAAAAATCGAGCAGATTACGGGGATGATCGGCATGTCCAAAGAGCAAAGGGCCGGCGCCACGACTTTCAAGACCCTGGAGACCGATTTCACCCTGGCCGACGGGATAGCCGAATTCAAGCGAATCTATCTGCAAAGTCCGGTGATGGAGGCGCAGGGAGGCGGCAAGATGACTCTGGAGCCGCCGGTATTGGACCTCGTGATCGAGGCTGCGATGGCATCCGACGTCTCCGCCCGGGCAGGCAGAGGCAAGGCCACGCCCTTCTTAAAAGACAGCCAGGGGCGGATCGTCGTGCCGCTCAAGATCACCGGACCGGCGAAGAGTCCGTCGGTGAATGTCGATAGCCAGAAGATGATGAAAAAGGGGCTGGGCCAAATGCTCGAGCAGAAGGGCTCGGTGTTCGAGCGGCTCTTTAGGAGAAGATAGACCGCCGCCGCGCGACGCTGAGCGCGACGGCAAGAGCAGAGCGCACGGCACTACGGGAACCTCGACGGTGAAACCCGCAACTAAGACACAGATAAAGCAGTTTAGAAGCTTCCTGGAAGAGGAGCTTTGGCGGATGGACCTCGATGGCCTGTCGCGTGTCAAGCGAAGCCTCTACCACCACCTGCGCATCATTTACTTCGCGGTCAAGGGATTTATCGACAACCGCTGCTTCCTGCTGGCCTCGGCCCTCACCTATTCCACTCTCCTTTCCTTGGTGCCGCTGCTGGCTCTCATGTTCTCCATTCTCAAAGGGCTCGGAGTGCAAAACAGGCTGGAACCGCTTCTGCTGGAAAGGCTCAGCGCAGGCTCCGAGGAGGTTGTAAGCCAGATCATCGGCTATATCGACAGAACCGACGTCAAAGCGCTCGGCGCGCTGGGACTGTTCGGACTGTTGGGGACGGCCATCTCGGTGATCGGCAACATCGAATTGGCCCTCAGCAGGATCTGGGGCGTGCAGC
>JAHFAP010000121.1 GCA_023250495.1 Deltaproteobacteria bacterium
CGTTCTCGTGGTAGTGCATGTCATCCTGAACGTTGGCCTCGCAATTGATAAGCCAAAAATAGGCCAGCTCGGTTCTCCACAAGCTCAGATGGCGGATCTCCGGATGCGCGTCGGCTTCCTTGAGCGGATTTTTCACCTCAACGGGCATATCCTCCCTCCTCTCGTTGGTTTGGCGTTCACTCCACGCTTTTGGCCGCGGGTCTCTCTTTGGGCTTGACCAGCCTGCCGTGGGTCCCATCGCAATAGGGATGATTCTTCGATTTCCAGCAGGCGCAGATGGCGATGGTCTTCGGCGATTCGAACTCCAGGATGTAAGGGGTGATTTTAGTCACGACATGAGAGCCGTCGCAGAAGGGCGGGTTCTTCGTGCGCGTGCAGCGGCAGTAAGCGACCTGTTTCGAGACCTGCTTGACAATGTAGGGTTGGATCAGATCGTCGTAGGCCAGGCTCATCTGGATCTCCTCTCTCGCCCCTGCGGAAAAGCCGCGTCCGGCTCACTTCCCGACGGAATCCACTCCGGCCTTGGCGACCTGCGCGTCCTGCGGCGAGGTCATGCCGCTCACTCCGATCGCGCCGATGATCTTGCCGTCTTGCATGAGCGGCAGGCCGCCCTCGATCGGCGTCGCGCCCGGCAATCCGAGCAGCGCCACGCGGCCTCCGGCGATCGCGTCCTCAATTGCCTTGCTGGGCCGCTTGAACATCGCCGCGGTGCGGGCCTTTGCGATCGCTATCCTGCCGCCCGCCGTCTGCGTGTTGTCCATGCGCTGCTGCATGATCAGCAGTCCGTGGGTGTCGACGATCGCGATCACGACGGTCCAGTTGTTCTTCTTCGCCTCGGCTTCGGCCGCGGCCATGATCTTCTTAGCCATGTCGAGCGTTACGTCGGAACCGTAGGCCGGCGCCTGCGCCCGGGCAACGCCGCTGACGGCCAAAATCAGCAACAGAGCGAGACCTTGCAAGAGTATTTTCATATAGCCTCCTTGGTGGGTTTGTGTAAGGGTTTTTTCGAACACTGCGGTGCTACCATAAACAATGTCTCAGGAAACCGCAACCTCCAAATCGCTGGTGGAAACATCAAGGCCCGATCGTGCGCAGTTCCTAAATTTTTTCACGGATCCGTTGCCTGAAGGTGCTTCTTCAGCGGGCGCACCAGCATGATCAAAATAGCCGAGGCCAAAAGGGCGATGGCGAAAAGGGTAAAGGAGATAAAGTAGCTGCCCGTAGCGTCAAAGAGAAAACCGAAAAAAGGGGCGCCGCTGGCCGCGAAAACATTGGTGAGAAGCATGCCCATGCCCCGGACTGTGCCCAGAGAAAGCCGGCCGAAGTAGTTGGCCCAGACGACCTCGCGCAGCACAAAACTCCCTCCCAATCCGATGCCGTACAGAAGGAAACCTGCATAGACATATTGGAGCTGCCGGGAAGTGATCGCCAGCGTCAGCCCCAGGGCTTGAGTTAGAAATTGGGCCATCGCTGCCTTTCGAATATCGACGCGCTCGGCGAGAAAACCCCAAAAGAGCGTGGAACCGAGCTGGGTGAAAGCGATCGTGCTCATAAAGGTAGCGGCCATAAGCGGGGGATAGCCGATGTCGGTGACGAAAGCGAATACGTGGAGATTCAGGCCCGCGATGCCCACGCTGGCGATGCCGAAGGTCATGACGAGAAGCCAGAAGGCCCGCGTGCGGAGGGCTTCTGCCCGGCTCCACGGCACGTCGGCCGCCAGGGCCTGACGTTGGGCGGCGGAAAGTTTGGCCCTGGTCTGCGGAGATGCGCTCCCTTGGCGAGGGACAGGTTCCCCGTCGGGATGAAGGCCCATCTCCTCAGGGCGCGTTCGGATAAAAGCGATGGCGGGCCCTACGACCAGTACAAGGGCGAGGATCCCGAAGACCGCCCACGCGTGGCGCCAACCCACCCAAACAAAAAGTGAGGCGGCAAAGAGAGGCATGCTCACTTTGGCGATCCCTGTCCCCAGGTTGGCGATGGCGATAGCCCTGCCTCGTTTGCGGATAAACCATCGGGAGATGATCACCATGACGACCAGGGAACCCATCAAGGTGTCGCCCACAGTGACCAAGGTGCAGCGCAGCAGAAAGAACTGCCAGAACTCTTGAACCTGGCTCAAGAGGAGATAGCCCGCGCTGGCAACCACGGCGCCGATGACTATAAGCCAGCGGCCGCCGTGGCGATCTATGAGAGATCCGATCAGGGGCGCAATCGCGGCGCTGACGAGAACCTCGCCCGTTCGAACCAGCGAGAACGCTCCCCGCGAGACGCCTAAATCTTCGGTAATGGGCTTGAGGAAAACGCTCAGAGTGCTGGAGAGGGAAAAGACGCCGGCGATTTGGGTGAGAACTCCAACTCCGACAATATACCAGCCATAGAAAAAGCGCTGGCTCTTTTGCTCATAGCTAGATTGATCCTGCAAATCCACGCTTCAACCCGCCATCTTCCCGCAAGCAATTCTTGCTTACGCACCGATTATCTCTTCTTCTGGATTCCGAAGGTCTGGTTGTACTGGTCCATGATCTCATTCAGATTCGGCCCGATGGAGGAGGGGCTCAAAAAAACAAACTCCTTCTGGAAAAGCTCCTGAACCCACGGCTTGTGTTTGATCCCTTTTCTTATGGAGATCCTGCCGGCCGCGTCGGAGATTCTCGTCTGTCCCTCCTCGGACAGCATCCAGTCGATGAAGAGCAAAGCGGCGTAAGGGTGCGGCGCCCGGTGCATCAGCGCCAGGAGATTCGGCTCGGCGCCGTAGGGATCCAGAATGCGGAAATCTATCGGCGCGCCCTGCTGCTTGTATTCCGTCACGCGCCGTCCCCGCGCCGCTATCGCGATCGCCGACTCGCCGGCGAGCATGAGCTGGACCCGCATCACGCTGCTGGAGCCTGGCATCTGAAGTTCCTGCCGGGCCAGCGCCTGCATATATTCCATCCCTTTTTTCTTTCCCATGGAGTCGAGCATGATGTTGAACCAGGTATACTCGTCGGTGCCAAGGCTCATCTTACCCTTCCATTTGGGACTCAGGAGATCCTGGTAGGCGCGCGCCATTTCACCGGCCGGGAGCATCCGCGTGTTGAACGCGAGCACGAGGGGCGTCACCTCGAAGGCGAGCCAGTAGCCTTCGGGATCGTAGGAGCCGGATGGAAGCGCTTTACGCTCAGGGGAGAGGTAGGAGGCGGAAAGTTTTCTTTGTTTGAGCTCCCACATCTCCACGGGAGCCGAGCCCACCACGTCGGCGGCGTAGCGGCCGGCCCTCGCCTCCGTGTCGACTCTGGTAAAGACGCCAGAGGGCGTCGAGCGGTAGGTGTCCGTCTTGATGAAAGGATAGCTCTTCTCAAAGGCCGGCATGATCTTGGGATAGTCGGTCAGGCTGAGTGAGGTGTAAAAGACAAGCTGCCCCTCTTTCCGAGCCCCTTCTTCCAAGAAGGCCTTTCTCTCAGCGGGGGAGAGGCTGGCGATCTTTTTTACGGTTTCCTCTGGTGTGGCCGCAAGGCCTGAACCCGACGGAAACCAAGCGGTCAATGCCAGGAGCAAACCGAGGATGGGCGTGGGCATGGAAGCTTCGTCTTAGCTAGTAGTCCATTCTCCGCTTCTCGCCCCAGCCCACAGAGGAGATGTCAAAAAGATTTCCGTCCGGATCCGAACCCCTGCTCTCCGCGTAGGTCGCCTTCCGCGCTTTCGGCGCTCCTTCGGGATAGACTTCCTGGATCCGCTTCGCGATCTCGTCGGGATCCTTTACATGGAAGCCGAAGTGATACAGGCCCGGACGGTGGCCCGGCTCTTTGGGATCGTTGGCGTTCAGGATCGCCAGGTTGACGTCCCCGTCGGACAGATGGACGGAGCCGTTCTTCGTGCGGTACATCTCTTTAAGCTCGAACACTCTCTTGTAGAAATCGGCCAGTTTGTCCGGCTGGCGGGTGAGTATCGCGATATGACGGAGTTTTCCCATGGTCGCTCCTCCTCTTATTTTCTTTGGCTGAAAGTCAGGGCGGAAGCTACCACCGGGTAGTTTTCGTGTCAACGACGCCACGCTTGCCTTTTTTTCCGCTTGACGTGGGTCCGAAATCTGCCCTATTTCTTTACGGGTGAATAGCCGAGAATCAGGCGTGTAGCGAAGGGGTAGGTCCGTATGCGAATGATCTTCATGGGAGCCGGACCGATTGGCGGCATCGTGGGGGGCCGGCTCGCCCGGCAGGGCAGCGACGTGACGCTGGTCGATGTTGACGGGGAGCATGTGCGCGCCATTCGAGAGCGAGGATTGAGGATCGACGCGCCGGACGGACCCTTCAATGTGTCCGTGACCGCGCTTCTACCAAACGAGGTCAGAGGAAAGTTTGACATCGGCTTTATAGCCGTGCGCTCTTATGCCACGAAGGACGTGGTCGCGTCTCTCGCGCCCCACCTCGGTCAAAATGGTGTCCTGGTATCGCTGCAGAACGGCATCAACCCGCCTCTGCTTGAGGAGGCCGTTGGGCCGGATCGCGCTATTGGAACAGCCATCCGGATGGGAAGTCATAGAGTGGGGCCCGGCCATGTCCGGACGACTACTCGCGGGTGCCTCTTCGTCGGCCATCTCAACGGGAAAACGACGCCGCAACTCGAGATGGTGCACGCGCTTCTCGATGCGGTCATTCCCACGGCGATGACGGACAACATTCTCGGGTGGCTCTGGAGCAAGCTCACCTACACCTGTCTTGGGATGTTTGGCTCGCTGGCGGACGAGTCCTTGAGGGTTGTTTGCGAGTCTGAGAGGAACCGGCGCCTGTGCGTGGATTTTTTTGCCGAGGTAACTGGCGTCGGCAGGGCCACGGGGGTTCGTTTCGAAACTCTGAGCGAATACGATCCTCTGGCCTTCCACCCGAGCCGTCCCTATGAGGCCCGTCTCGCGGCCCTCGATGAGATAGCGCGGGGGTGGAAGAGTGACGATCGCAAAGGCCCCGTTCAGCAGCTCAAGCGAGGCGTGCGGACAGAGGTGGACCAAACCGTGGGCCACGTGGTCCAAGAGGGGAGCGGGGTGAATTTTCCGACGCCTCTCTGTCGCGGTCTCGTAAGGATCATTCGTGAGATTGAGGAGGGAAAGAGACCGCTCCAACTTCAGAACTATACCGAGCTTGGGGGTTGAGGTAATTGACTTTGCCAAAGTGATCCTTCAGCCGGAAATTTTCCGCTTGACCGGGGGTGAACACCCCAGTAGGCTGTTATTGGAGAATAGCCCCAAAGGCGAAAGGAGGAAGATCCATGTTTATCTGTTTATCACCCGGAGGTCTGACGACTACGGTAGGCGAGTCGCCCAGGGATACGCTTCTGGTCGGCACAGTCGAGGGGATTTTTTCTTTCGCGCGCAGCGGCGGATCGTGGAGCCGGCGCGAGAAATTTCTTCCTGGAGAGCACATAAGCGCGCTCCTTTTTGAGCCTTCGAGCCGAACGCTCTTTGCGGGTACCTATGGCGAGGCCCTCTATGCCAGTAAGGACCTTGGCAGGAACTGGGAAAGGAGAGACCGGGGCATTGGGGGACTCGAGATCTACACGCTGGCCTGCCAGGAGGTTGGCGGACGGCCGAGACTCTATGCCGGAACCCAGCCGGCCCATCTCTTCTATAGCGATAATCTCGGACAAAGCTGGGCCGAGCTTCCAGGTTTGCGCCAGGTGCCCGGCGTCGAGAAGTGGACCTTTCCCGGCCCGCCGCACCAGGCGCATGTAAAAAGTCTTGCCTTCGACCCGAGGCGATCCGAGACGTTGTATGCTGCGGTCGAGGTCGGAGGCTTTCTAAAAAGCGAAGACGGAGGGAAGAACTGGAAGACTGTCTCAGGTCTGAACCCGGATGCGCACCGTGTCTTAGTTTCTCCTGCAGATCCGGGAAAAGTTTACCTGGTCATGCCCACCACCAATTGCGGACCGACCGATATAGCCGGGGTGTGCGTAAGTCACAACGGCGGCGAGAGCTGGGTGAGCCTTACTCCGAGGGATTTCAGGATTGGATATGTTGATCCCATCCTCGTGCATCCGTTCAATGGAAGGCTAATGTTTACTGCGGGCGCCAAGACTGGCCCCGGCACCTGGAGAAAGTTGCACACCGCCGACGCGCGCATCGCCCGCAGCAGGGATGGCGGCAAGAGCTGGGAGATTCTGGCCGAGGGGCTGCCCGAGCATATCCGAGGAAACGTCGAAGCGCTTTCGATGGACGTCTGGAACGGCGGCTATGCCCTTTTCGCCGGCACCACAGATGGAGAGGTCTTTTATAGCGACGATGAGGGGAAACACTGGCAGAAAATTATCCAGGGGATCGGTCCGGTCTCGAAGTCGCATCATCATCACAATCTTGAGGCATCGGCTGCCTGAGCTTCCTCTCACCGTTGCCCGATTGACGCCAGAGGCCCGACTCGCAAGAGATCGGGCCTCTTTGTCTGCTCACGTCTTCCTGCCTTTGCTCGAATCTTCGCCGCCGTCGGATAGGACATTGCAGCGGCCCTAGCGCTTATTTCTGTTTTCCATAAAGGCGGTCGATGAAGCCGCTCTTTTTTATTTCTTCCATGAGGCTCGTCGCCATGAAGTCTTCTGCGCGGGCGCCGCGCGCCTTGGGGTTTGGAAGAGAATCCAGGACCGTCTGAATGCCGCGGGGCTCGGGCACCGGATACTCTACCATCGCCTTCGCAAGCCTCTCATAAAGCGGCCGGACCACCTGAGGATCACTGTTGCTTTCCGTGAGCACCGCCAGGGCGGCCTCGGGCCGGGTCTTGAATAGATAGATTCCCTCAGTAAGCGCTTCTAGAAAGTGGCGCACGTTGTCCCGCTGGCTTCTTAGAACCGGACCTGACACCACTACCCCGTAATTCGCATAGTCGATCGGAAGCTCGGAAAGATCGGCAAGCACCCTGCAGCATCCGGTATCCAGAACCTTTTGGACTTGCGTGGAGCTGACCAGCGCGGCGTCCATGTGGCCGGCAACCAGGGCCGCAATTCGGGCGGGAGTATTGCCGGATTGGAAGAAGGTCACATCTTTGTCCGGATCGAGTTTCCAAAAGCGCAGCACGACACGCGTGATAATATCGGAGCCCGAGCCAAAGCGGCTGATGGTTATTCGCTTCCCCTTAAGCTCGGCAGGCGTCGCGACGGAGTGGCGGACAACAAAGAAAGGCTCCAGGCGGTTGATCATGACCGAGACGACCTTTAGATCACTTGCGCCGGAGACGCCCAGGCCGAGCATTGCCGTCACGTCAAAGCCGGCCAGGCCGATGTCGCCTGACAAGAGCGTCTGCGCCATCAGATTCCCGCTCGTCAGATAAATCGGCCTGACATCGACTCCGTGCTTGCGCCAGAGACTAGAGCGCTCAATCACCTTGAGCAGATCAGAGCCGACGCCTGCGCCGCTCCAGCCTAGCCTTAAGACAGATTGAGCCTTTGCGCCTGGAACCACGAGGCTCCCTAATAGAAGAACCGCAGCGAGAACGAGGCCGAACTTTTTTGCCATACTTTCCTTCTCTGATCCCAGGGCGCTCCCCAAATCTTTTGTCGCTTCAGGGCTGCGCCCGGCAGCGATCTCACCGTGCGCCTATCTGGCCAGTCCCAATTCTTTTCTAGCTTTTTCCACAAAGCTGTAATCCACCACCTGCGCCACTGTAACCGGCCGGGTGACCTTTGCGCTCTCCCGCGCCAGATCAATGAGCACTTGCACGGACTCGGGCTTTACCTGCGCGTCCTTCGTCAGCACTCGACGGACATGCCGCAGCATTTCGTTGGCGAGATTGCGGTTATTGGTTTTCCACTGCTTCATGAGGATATCCAGGACCTGCTCGTTGTTTTTCGGCTCCCAGACGAACATGAGACCGCGCAGCGTTGCGCGGACCATTTTGAAAACCTCCTCCGGGTTTTCCCGAATCCTCTTTTCGGTCGTGCCGAATCCGTTCTGGGGAAATTCCACGACGTCTCCCAAAAAAAGCAGCTCGTTGTATCCTTTCTCCACGGCGTAGATGATTTCCGGCACCGAGAGGAGTGAGGCGTCCACGACCCCTGATTCCAGGACCGCATAGCGGCTCGCCGCGGTGCCGCCCATGGGCAGGAGGGAGACGTCGCGCGAAGGATCCAGGCCGAAATGCTTGAGCGCCTCGATGGCAAGCAGCGTGGCCGATCCACCCGGGGAGCTGCCGGCGATCTTCTTGCCTTTTAGCTGGCTCGGATCTTTGATCTCCTTTTTGCTGGCCAGATACAGCAGGGGGCGGTCCACCGTGAAGATCAGGACCTTCATCGGCCGTCCCTGAACCGCCGCCCCGATCGTTCCGGTCACGGCCCCGTTATAGTCGAGGTCGCCGGCGAGGACTGCCATGCTTGCGAGGTTGGCGGCCATGGCAATGATCTCCAGCTCGATCCCTTCTTCTCTATAGAAGCCCTTATGATAGGCCGCATACATCGGCAAGAACGAGACATTGGTCGATGACAAGCCCATACGGATTTTTTTGAGCGGCTGGGCCTGCACACCGAAAGAGAAACAAAAGAGACTGACCAGAAGAATTCCGCCCAAAAGAAAAATCCTCAGACCGCCTTTCATTTAGCTTTCCTCCAGATCCCGAATTGAACCATCGTCCCGCCTTGTCTGCCTCTTTAGTCCGCTGCCGCCCACAACACCCGGTCCGCCGGGAGTTGAATGGGCAGATCCTGCCAGCTTTCCCCGCGATCTCGAGTCACGATAATTTTTCCTGCTCCTCCCGTGCCGGAGGCATGGCCGCGAGCCACGTCGCCGAGTCCGGCGAATACGGAGTTGTGGTCATGGGGATGATGAACCAGCGCCCAGACCATGGGATCGAGATTGTCAGGCAAGCCCTGGCCGACGCGCTGCCACGAGCTGGCGCAGTCTGTGCTGCGGAACACAGCCGCCCTTGCGCCTCGCCCTTCTCGCCTCCAAACGCCGGGCGACTGGTCGGCCGTCGCCAGGAGCATGGTCGGGTTCTTCTCCGCCCGCTCGGGTGGCAGGAAGAGAAAATCGTGGAAGTAATCGCGCGTGAGGCCGTTCTCGGCGCGGACCCAGCCTTTAGCAGGCTCGTCGCTGGTAAAGAAGCCGCGCGCGGTCGCCAGAAAGTATCGGTCAAAGCGGCGCGGCAAATTTAAGATGACGTGAATGTCCAGATAATCGATCCCTTTGCTCACGTCTTCCCAGCTCTCGCCGCGGTCGAAACTGCGCACGATGCCGCCGTGCTCGATGCAGAGATAGATGATCTGTCGATCATCCGGATGGACGAAGATGCTGCGGATATGGCCTTGGTGCGGAGGCTGCGGGAACCGCCAGTTTTTTCGCA
>JAHFAP010000013.1 GCA_023250495.1 Deltaproteobacteria bacterium
CAAAGCGATTCTATCGAGAGCGGAAACGCGCCAGTTCATCGCCGGATCCGAAGAGAGTCCGGTTTCGATCGCGTAGATGTTTTCTGTCTCCTCTTCGAAACACTCTTCCAGCGAGTCGAAACCGGAGTTCGAGCCGAATACAGAGAACCAGGGAGTCCAGGCGTGGGCCGGCACCACGAAGCAGTCGGGAGAAACATCGAGTGTTAGCTTGACGAGATCTTTGGCCGGAAAAGTGAAAGTAGGGCGTCCGTCGGCGCTGAGATTGCCGCGAGAACGGAGGCTGCGGTTGATTTTTTCCGCCGCCTCCAGGCTCGGGGCGATGAGGAGGGTGTGAATCTTTCGCAGGCGCCCGGCCTGGTGGTAGATGTTGGTGACTTCCACCGTGGGAATAAAATAAGGCTCCTCCCGATCTCCCTTGAGGCGCAAGAGGCCGCCGTCGGTCATCTCCAGCTTGGCCTTGAGCTCGGCGAAGTAGAGCGGGTGGGTGAAGTCGCCGGTCCCTATTACATTTACGCCTTTTACTTTTGCCCAGTGGGCGAGGGTTGCAATCCCCATCTCCTGGCTGCAGGCGCGGCTGTAGCGTGAATGGATGTGGAGATCGGCGACGAGGCGCATGGGAGAATCTATAGAACGAGATCGGAGCAGATGACAAGAGAAAACTTACCTCGAGCGCAGCGGCGGGACGCCGCGCCAGCCGCTCAGGGGGCAGGAGTCGCAGAGCGGCCGGCTGCGGCAGAAGTCTTTGCCGATATTGACAAGCATGGCGTGATACTGGTTGTAGAGCGCCATGTCCCGAGGAAGACGCTTCATAAAGAGATTTTGGAACTCATCGTAGCTTTTTTCATAAGGCAATAGGCCGTGGCGGGAGAAAATTCTCTTGGTGTAGGCGTCGATGACGAGCATCGGCTTCTCGCCGGCATAGAGCAGGATCGAGTCGGCGGTTTCCGGTCCGATCCCATTGACGCCGAGGAGCTCTTCTCGCAGCCGCGCGGTCTGCTGCTTGAACATCTTTTTGAGACTCCCACGGTAGCGCGTTTGCAGGAAGGAAATGAAATTCTTAAGCCGGCGAGCCTTGACGTTGAAATAGCCGGCAGATTTGATACGGCGCGCCAGTTTGCGGTGCGAGAGGCCGCTCAATGCCTGAACGCTCAGGGCGCGCGCCTCCTTGAGGCGACGGATCGCCTTCTCTACATTGGTCCAGGCGGTGTTCTGCGTCAGGATCGCGCCGACGGCGATTTCAAACGGGCTCTCGCCGGGCCACCAATGAAGGTCGCCGTAATGGTCGTACAGGCGGCGGTAAACCTGCATCAGTTCGCGGCGGGAGGTGGCCATGAAAGATCAAAGCTAGGACTGAGTAACGAGTGCTGAGGACTGAGTTTTCTCATACCGCGGTCCTCATAATTTTTTCACAGGTCCTCTAGGATCGCGGCGAATAACAAGGGGACCATGATCTCCAGGTGTCCAGTGAGATGGTATCCCTTGCCGCTCTCCAGCGTGGGCCGCGACACAACGTTTGTCAGCGGGCGATAGTGGGGAAGGAAATCGAGGTTCACGGTGGTGAGATTGCGCACGGGGTGACCCAAGTTGCGAGCCAAATTGAGGGCCTTTAAGAAAACCTCGGGGAGAATGACCGCCGATCCCAAGTTGAGAAAGATCCCATCTCTCAGCGTCGCCACTACGGAGGCGAGCGCGTGGAAGTCCTTCAGGCTCCCTTCTCCCAGGGCCTTGCCGTCGGCTTCGGGATGCATGTGGATGATATCCGTGCCGATGCCCACATGGACTGTGATGGGAATTCCCAGTCGCGCTCCGGCGGCGAGGATGCTCAGCCGTTGGTGGGGCAGGCGCGAGTAGAGAATCGCCTCGCCCACGGCCTGGCCGATCCCCTGCTGGCGGTCGTATCCCTTAGTGATGGCGTGGTTGAGAAACGCTCCGGTCTCCTTGGCCATGCCGAAGCTTCCGTCTTTGAGACTGGCGGCAACATCTTCTGAGGTCTCTCCCATATAGGCGATTTCAAAATCGTGGATGATGCCGGCGCCGTTCATCGCCACGGCGCTGATGATGCCCCGCTCCATGAAGTCGATGATCAGCGGGCTGAGGCCTACTTTAATGGGGTGGGCGCCCATGCCGAGCAGAACGGTCTTGCCCCTGCGGTGCGCCCGAGCGACTTGCTGCGCGATCTCCTTGAGGTTTTGCGCCGCCAGAATATTCGGCAGCCCTCGGATAAAAGATCTGAACCGGGCCCCTTTTTGGAGCTTCTTTCCCACGTGCGACTGCTGCACTTTGCTGAAGCGCTGCTTCACCGGATAGGTCTTGACCTTGGAGAGGTCGAGCCGGGGGAATTTTTTCTTAGCCATGGGTGAGGCGCCTGCTTGGACTCAGGCTGAAAAGAGCCGCTGATCCACCATTTCGCAGATGACGTGGCCGACGAGGATGTGGGTTTCCTGGATGCGCGCGGTGTTTTTGCCTTCGGAGACGCAGAGGAGATAATCGACCTTGCTGGCCAACTTTCCTCCATCCCCGCCGGTCAGGCCGACGGTGATGACTTTGAGTTTTTTACAGGCATCGATCGCCGCCAGCACGTTGGCGGCGTTGCCGCTGGTGGAGATCGCCAGCGCCACGTCTCCCTCTTTGCCCAGCGCCTTCACCTGTTTGGCGAAGATCTCTTTGTAGTCGTAGTCGTTGGCGATGCTGGTGATGGCCGAGGTGTCGGTAGTCAGAGCGAGGGCGGGCAGAGGAGGCCGGTCGATGCGGAAGCGGTTTACGAATTCCGCCGCGATGTGCTGTGCGTCGGCGGCGCTGCCCCCGTTGCCGAAGAGCAGCAGCTTGTTGCCGCGGAGAAAGGCCTGAGCAATCAGGTCGATGACGGAAAGCAGAGTCTCCAGATTCTCCTTGAGAAACGATTTTTTTGTCCGGACGCTCTCCTCGAAGGCTTTGACAATCGCTTCTTTCATCTCATCTTTCCGTAATGACTTTCCATCCGGCTCTCGATGCCCTTTCGGGCCAGCTCTTCTTCGAACATCCGCCGCACCATCGGATCCTCATCTTCGTATTCGATCTGATCGCCACCTTGTTTGCGGTCCACAGTTCCCTTGTATCGCTTGCCGACGCCGCGGTATTTCTTGCTGCCGAAGGCCCTCAGCGCCAGGTAGCGGGCCGGTTCTTTTCCCGTATTGAAATGTTGATGCCACCAGCCTTCGGGCGGCACGACCATGCTTCCCTCGTGCCAGTCATATCTCCGGATCGGCTCGCCCTCGGGCCAGATAAGGGAATAGCCCTCGCCGCTCAAGATGATGACGTGGGCCCCGGATCCGTGGTGATGAGCCTTTTTGTAAGTTCCGACCGGGAATTCAGAGATGTGGCAGGCGGTGGTGTTCTCGGACAGCTCGAACTTGATGTTTTTCCCTCCGGCCCCGCGCTCTCTGTAGTCCATCAGCTTGAAGCTCCGGACATCGGGCACAAAATTGGTTGCCCAGATATTGCCGGCGAACTTGAAGCCCTGGTATTCCCCAGCGTGAATCACTCCTTGGCCGCTGAAGTATTCGTGCCGCCCGTCAAATCTGTCCTCAAAAGCAAAGTGGTTATCAAAGACGAAATCCAGGTTGTGCAACAGGTTGATCATCGTAGGGGCTGTCGTGACCGCGAGGTAGCGGGCGGGTTGGCTCCCGCTGCCGTTGAAGTGATGGTGCCAGGCGTTGAGTGGAGGAGAGAAGAGTGAGCCGGTCTGCCATTCGAAAGTTTGCTTTTTATTTTCCTGGTTCCATACCGTGGTCGCGCCGTGGCCGCTTACGATGTAGATGGATTCTTCAAAGAGATGTCTCTGGGGTTTTAGACTCTTCCCTGGAGGAATCTCGCAGATATAGCAGTTGTTGACTTGCCCGGCGCCCTCCATCTGCAAGAAGGCTCCCTTTCCCCCCTTGCGCTCCCACCACCGCAGTTCGACGGTCCGTATATCCTCGACGAAGAAGGTCTTGATGACGGGAATCCCCTCGGATTCGACCCACCTCTCGTAGCTCGTCTTCCCATCATGCTCGGTCGCGAGAGTTCTATGCTCTGCGGGTTTAGCCACGATTGCTCCTACTAACACTGCACAGCTCTACCACATGGGAAATGGGCGGTAAAGCGGAGCTACCTGCGAAAGCCTACGGGTAGGCGGTCGCTGCTATCAGAGACGAAACAGCATCGAGGAGCCATCACACGCTGGTCTTCACCGCCGGCGAGGCGCCCTTGAGCGCCGCCTCCGCTACCTCGGCGAGCAGATGGTCATTGTCATGATCCAGAGCGAAAACCCTGTACTGGACCACCTTGGAAGGGATAAACTCAAAAAGCTCGGAGAGAGATTCTTTGGTGATCTCTCCGGTCGAGGGATCGTAGAGGTGGATCTGCTTTTTCCCCATGGCGAAGGGATTTTCCGGCCGCGGATCCTGTGTCGCGGTGTCGACGCGAAAGACCAGATCTGCGGCGGACGCGGGAAGCGCAGTCATGATTCGCTTCTCCCAATCGGAGTCCTGGATCAAAGCCATTCCGTAGCGCAGCTCGTTTAGCGATAGGGTCCGGTCATAGGCCATCTTCCATTTGATATCGCGGTCCACGATCCTGCCCCATTCCCGCGCCAGGGCCTCGTGCTTCTTGCCGCTTCTCCAGCGGGAGACCTCTTCGAGAAGAGACCAGTCGGTGAGCCGGAGATAATCCTCCATGTGCTCAAGCGGGTTGCCTGGAAAGAGGAGCTTCATGGTCTCAGGGAAAATCTCCCGCAAGTGAAGATCGATCGCCCGGGTCGTGCGGTGGTAATAAACATTGGTGTAAAGGTAAAGCCGCGCGTTGAGAAACATCGTCAGAGCTGCATTGCCGGCTTTGTGAAGGGTAAGCCCCTTGGGTGAAAAGAAAGTGTAGTGGATGAGTCGCTCGCGATCGATGGGGCCGACGGCCACGCCACACATATAGGAGTCCCGCGAGACATAGTCGAGATTGTCGAAGGTGAAGATGCCGCTGGTTAAGGGCTGGAGGAGCCTGACCCACTTGGGCTTTCTCTGGTCCTCCTTGCCGTTTTTCTTTATCGGAAAGGCGATCTCTTCCGGCCTCAGCTCCTCTCCTGGCGCGAACGGTCCGCTCGGGCTACGGCGCAACTGCCGAATAAGCTCTCCGAGCCGCTCCTGAATGATCGCTTGGCTGATATCCTCGTGGGTGATCTTGAAATCGAGCAGAAAGTTGTCGTCGAAGAAGTGGCCGAAGGGGCCGTGGCCGACGTCGTGGAGGAGCCCAGTTATCCTCATATATTCTTCGATCAAAGGGGCGGAGGGACATTCGTCTCCCAAGACGCGGCGGAGCGAGGGGTAAAGATGCTTGGCGAATTCGCCCGCGAGATGCATGGCCCCAACGGAGTGCTGGAATCGGCTGTGCTCCGCCGAGGGGTAGACCCAGCGGGCGCTTTGGAGCTGGTAGATGTAGCGGAGTCTTTGAACCCAGGGAGAGTCGATGATCTGTTTCTCCGTCACCTCACCTTTCCGCAGGGGGACGGTGAACTGGATATAGCGGTGGATGGGATCGGCCACCAGGGCCGTGCCTTCGTATTCGCTGTCGAGCGAGCGGGCCATTGTTTTCAGAGTTCCAATACGACCTGGGCCGTCCACTGATCGCCGGTCTTTTCCATCCGGCTTTGGTGCGAGACCACGGCCCGGATCTCGCGCTGGATCTCGTGGCGGTCGGGATCGAATTTTTCCCCCCTCACCTCGCCGCGGATGTAGTTGTCCTTGACCTCACGGACCACGAATTCCTTGAGCAGATAACCGCTCCTCTGATAGAGATAGAGCAGCTCGCGCATCCAATTCACCATCAAGTCGTCTCGATCCGCCCCTTCCACTTCGAGAGTGAGATGGTCGTTCACCTCAACTTTATCGACATCCGTCAGCACGTCAAACAGGGCGAAGGCCGAGTTGGCGAAGAGATCGGCTTGGCTCTTGCCGAAAACCTTGACCGCTAGATCCGATGAGCGGCTAAAGATCCGATATTTTTTTTGGTTTGTCATGGTGATTTGGGGCTGAATTTTTCCCGCGGCTGCTCACGGCCTCCCATGGCCGATGAATTCATACCCGATTGATAAGGCTGGCTGCAAAGCCCGCTCCAAATCCGTTATCGATGTTCACCACAGTCACTCCGGCAGCGCAGGAATTGAGCATGCCCAAAAGGGCGGCGAGCCCCTGGAAGCTGGCGCCATAACCGACGCTCGTGGGCACTGCGATCACGGGCTTGTTGACGAGCCCGGCCACTACGCTTGGCAACGCCCCTTCCATGCCCGCGACGACGACCAGGACAGAGGCGGAAAATAATCGGGCGCGGTTGTCCAGGAGGCGGTGCAGCCCGGCCACGCCGACGTCGTAGAGCCGTTCGACGCGGCTGCCCGTCATCTCGGCGGTGAGCGCCGCCTCTTCCGCCACGGGGATGTCTGATGTGCCCGCACAGACGACGAGCACGGTTCCCCGCCCGGCCACGCGGATGCGTTTTTCCAGCCAAGTGGCCGCGCGCGCGCCCGGGTGGTAGCGGAGACCCCTGATTTGTCTTTTTATGCTCGCCATCTTCTCTGAGGATAGACGGGTGATCAGCACGTTGGCCCGGCGCCGGCGCATCGTGCGCGCGATCGCAGCGATCTCCGTCGCGCCTTTCCCTTCTCCCATGATGACCTCGGGAAATCCCTGTCGCAGGGAGCGGTGATGGTCCACCTTGGCAAAGCCGAGGTCCTCAAAGGGAAGATAACGCAGTCGTTCAAGCGCCCGCTTGACAGAAACCTTACCCCGCCGCACCTCCTCTAAAAGCTGTCCCATCCGCTCTGCGTCCATTTACGGGTTTCCTAAGCTTCTTTAGCGCGCAAATTCTTAGCTCGAATAGAAATAATAGGTTGGAGATCAAGGCCTGCTTTTGAAGTGGTCGTAGCCTCTGACCGTAAAAGACGCCAGTCTTCCTCCGCCGTCAATTACTTTGATCCCTTTGCTGGCGGGAAGACATTCTCCGATGCGCGCGATTGGGACTCCGAGCCGCCTTTGGATTTTTTCCAGCTGGCTCCTGTCCCTGCGCCTGGTGCAAAAAAGCAGCTCGTAGTCCTCTCCTCCGGTCAAGGCGTGAAGGGCCCGCTTCTGTCCGGCTAAAGTTCTGTAGGCGGGAGACAAGGGCAGGGCATTCTCCCACACCACCGCTCCGACTGCGCTGGCCTTACAGAGGTGGTTCAAATCCTGCAGCAGCCCGTCGCTCACGTCGATCATTGCTCTGGCCAATCTCTCGCGGGCTAATAGCGCTCCTGCCTTGAGACGGGCGCTGGGGAATTGATGGCGGGAGACGAGATACTCCGCCGCATCTTCTCTGGTTTTCCCCTTTCTTTTCTTGAGCAGCTCAAGTCCCAGGGCGGAGTCCCCCAATGTTCCCGTAACATACAGATCATCGCCTACCTTGGCGCCGCTGCGCAAGACCGGCGCATAAGGGCAATGTCCGATCAGAGAGGCGCTGATGAAGAAGCGCCTCGCGGCGCTGGTATCGCCGCCAACCAGAGAAACACCGCTGCGAGCTGCCAGGAACCTGACCCCACGGTAGAATTCTTCTATATCCTCGGTCTTAAAGTCAACGGGGATTCCCAAAGAGAGGGTTAGGTAGGCGGGACTCCCTCCCATAGCGGCCAGGTCACTGAGGTTTACGGCGAGCGTCTTGTAACCCAGGCCGTAAAACGTGCTCCATTGAAGGTTAAAGTGAATGCCTTCGATGAGAAGATCCGCGGTGAGAAGAAACGTTCGGCTCCTGCACTCAAGCCACGCTGCGTCGTCGCCGATTCCGACGCGTACGCCACTGCCTTTGGGGGTGGCCTTGCGAACTCTCTCGATCAGGCCGAATTCCCCTAGCTTGCTCAATTTCATCTAGGCCCGAAGCGGAATGACCTTTTCCCGGCCAACCTTGTCAAGCGGCTTTTCTTTCCCTTTCGGCCGGCGCCTTTTTGCCGCCTTCGCCGCTGAGGTCTCCGCACCCACAGATGGCCTTTTGCTGTTTTTATCGAGGAGGGCAGCCTTCAGCACGTCCGACATGTTTTTGGCTAGGACCAGCGTAAGTTTGCGGCGCAGCTGCTTGGGGATCTCTTCCAGATCATTCTCGTTTCTATCGGGAACGATGATCGTCTTGATGCCCGCGTGAAAGGCCGCCAAGCATTTTTCCTTCAGGCCGCCCACGGGGAGGACCCTTCCTCGCAGGGTGATCTCTCCAGTCATGGCTGTGTCGCGGCTCACCGGCCGTCGCGTGAGCGCGGAGATCAGAGCTGTGGCCATGGTGATGCCTGCCGAAGGGCCGTCTTTGGGGATGGCCCCGGCCGGTACATGGATGTGAACATCGAGCTTCTGATAGAAATCTTCTTCGATGCCGAGTTTTTTTGCCTGAGAGCGGGCATAGCTCACAGCAGCCTGGGCCGACTCTTTCATCACGTCCCCTAGTTGACCGGTCAGCGTGAGATTGCCCCGCCCCTTAGAGAGCGAGGCCTCTACATAGAGCACCTCTCCGCCGGCGCTGGTCCAGGCCAGGCCCGTCGCCACGCCGATCTCGTGCTGCTCCTGTTCGGCCTCGGGAAGAAATTTGGGTGGTCCCAAAAACAGGTGCAGATTTGCCCGAGTCACGCGGGTGAGATCCTTTTTGCCCTCTGCTACTTTACGCGCCAGCTTGCGGCAGATCGAGGCGATCTCCCGCTCCAGGTTCCTAAGTCCAGCTTCTTTCGTGTACTGCGCGATGATGCGCAGAACGGCATCGTCGGAGATCTCCAAGAGGCTGGCAGAGATCCCGTTGTCTTCCAGTTGCCTGGGGATGAGGAACTTGCGGGCGATCTCCAGTTTTTCTTCGTTGGTGTAGCCTGAGAGCTGAATGACCTCCATGCGATCCGCCAGGGCCGGGGGAACCGGATCGAGCAGGTTGGCCGTGCAGATGAAGAGAACGTTCGAGAGGTCGAACGAAAGGTTGAGGTAGTGATCGCTGAAGGCGTGATTCTGCTCCGGGTCGAGCACCTCCAACAGCGCCGCCGAAGGATCTCCGCGAAAGTCAGTGCCCACTTTGTCGATCTCGTCGAGCATAAAGACGGGATTGTTGGAGCCACCCTGTTTGATCCCTTGGATGATCCTTCCGGGCAGGGCACCGACATAGGTCCGCCGGTGACCGCGGATCTCCGCCTCGTCCCGGATGCCCCCAAGGGAGATGCGGACAAAATTCCTTCCCAGGGCGCGGGCGATCGACTTTCCCAGGGAAGTCTTGCCGACTCCGGGCGGTCCAACGAAACAAAGGATAGGACCCTTGATCTTCCGTCTGAGCTTGTTCACGGCCAGATATTCCAGGATTCTCTCCTTGATCTTTGCCAGATCGTAATGGTCCTCGTCGAGAACTAGCTGGGCCTTTTTGATGTTGAGGTTGTCCTTGGTTTTCTTGCTCCAGGGGATATCAACCAGCCAGTCCAGGTAGGTTCGGACCAGGGAGGCCTCGGAAGATTCCGGGTGCATCTGCTCAAGCCGCTTGAGTTGCTTCTCAGCCTCCCGTTTCGCCTCGAGCGGCATCTTGGCTTTTTCAATCTGTTTCTTGAGATCTTTGATCTCTTCAGCCCGTTCGTCCCCTTCGCCGAGCTCCTGCTGGATCTGCTTGAGCTGCTCGCGTAGGAAGTAGTCCCGCTGGCTCTTGCTCATCTCCTCCTTGGCTTGATTTTGGATGCGCGCCTGCACGGTCGAGAGCTCGAGCTCACGGCTCAAGAGATCGTTGACCTTTTTTAAGCGAGCCACGGGGTCGAAGATCTCGAGGATAGCCTGGCTCTCCTCGATCCTCAGACGCAGATTGGAGGCGACCAAGTCCGCGAGCACACCAGCGTCGCTGATGTTGTCGGTGACCATGACGATCTCTGGCGGAAGGTTCTTGAGGTTCAGGATCTGCTCGATCTTCTCCTTGACATTACGCATCAGGGCTTCGATCTCGATCGATACCTCATGGAGGGCAGGCTCCACGACCTTGCGGATCTTTGCCTCGAAGAACGGCTGATCCCGCAGGTAGCTCTCGATCTCCCCCTTGGCCAGCCCCTGCACCAGGATCTTCACCCGGCCATCGGCCAGCTTGAGCATCCGCATGATCGAGGCCACGGTGCCCACCCGGTAGATGTCGTCTGGCTTGGGGCTATCTTCCGCTGAGTTCTTTTGCGCCACGAGAAAAATCAAACGCTGGCGCGACAGCGACTCCTCAACCGCTCGAATCGACATCTCTCTGCCGACGAAGAGTGGAAGCATCATGTAGGGGTAGATGACGATGTCCCGGATCGGTAGAAGCGGCAGCACATCGGGAATCTCTACCGGCGATTCTTTGCTCTCTTGGCCCTCAAGGTTCCATTGAGTTTCGCTCATGGGTTTCCAGCCCTCATTTACAGTTAACCACACTGGCTGCAGGCGTCAACAGAAATCTCGCCGGCCCGACAACCGAGCAGGAACGCGGCTGGATCGAAGAGGGAAGCGCGGCGGGCCTGCACGGGCCACGCTTATCCGAATATCTGCTTGACCTTTTCAATAAAGCCTTTCGAGAGAGGGTGAATCTCCTCTCCGCCAAGGGCAGCAAACTCCTTGAGCAGATCCTTTTGTCGCGCGCTCAAGTGAGTGGGAGTCTCCACCACCACGCGCGCGAGCTGATCTCCCTGTTGGTACCCCTGGATATCGCGGACGCCTTTCCCTTTCAGGCGAAAGACCTTTCCCGATTGCGTTCCGGCAGGGATCTTCATTTTAACTTTGCCCTCTAGCGTAGGCACGTCGATCTCCGCGCCCAAGGCCGCCTGAACGAAGCCAATAGGCACCTCGCAGATGATATCCAGACCTTCTCGAACAAAGAGTGGGTGTGGCTGGACCTGGATCACGACATAGAGATCTCCCGCAGGCCCTCCGGAGACGCCGCCTTCTCCCTCGCTCCTGAGCTTTAGCCTTGCGCCCGTGTCCACACCGGGAGGAATTTTAACGCTCAGAGTGTGAAGTTTGCGCACCCGCCCCGTCCCGCCGCAGGAACTGCAGGGATCAGGGATGATGGTTCCCTGTCCGCGGCACTGGTTGCAGGTGCGCGAGACGGTGAAAAAGCCCTGCTGGAAACTTACCTGGCCTCTTCCTCGGCATGTAGGGCAGGTTCGGGGTGAAGTGCCTGGTTTGCAGCCGCTCCCGTGGCAGGCATCACAAGCGCCCTGGCGCGGAATCTTGATCTTTTTCTCAGTGCCGAAGGCTGCCTCTTCGAAGGTGATATCGAGATTGTAGCGGAGATCTTCTCCCCTGGTGCGGCCGCGTCTCCGGCCCGTCCCGGCGCCAAAGAACTCGCCGAAGATATCGCCAAAGATATCTTCGAAGCCGGAGGTAAAATCGAAGCCCCCTCGGAATGGACCTCCGTCTCCAAAGGCGGCGTGACCATACTGGTTATACTGGGTGCGCTTCTCCGGATCCGTGAGGACCTGGTAGGCCTCTGAGATCTCCTTGAATTTTTCCTCTGCCTGCTTATCCCCAGGATTACGGTCAGGGTGGTGCTTGAGCGCCAGCTTTCGATAGGCCTTCTTAATCTCCTCCTCGCCGGCGTTTCGGTTCACGCCCAGCACTGCGTAGTAATCTCTCTTTCCGTCCAATCGTGCCCCTCGCGCAGATAATCTTTCTTATATGACGAGAAAGCCCCTCTCCTCAACGCGTGAGGGAGCAGGGGCCTTCTCGAGATTGTCGTTGAGTATGTGTCTCCCTCGGTGAAGTTAGTCCTTGACCTCCTCAAAATCCGCATCGACAACATCCTCTTTTTTCCTGCCCTCGCCATCCGTTGCCTGTCCTTGCTTGCTTGCCGAGGACTGTTGCGCCGAGGATTGTTGCTGCGAGGCTTTGGCGTATATCGCCTCTGCCAGCTTGTGGGACGAGCGGTTGAGTTCGTCCACCGCGGAACGCATAGTCTGGGCGTCCTGACTCTCCATCGCCTTTTTAGCCTTTTGCAGCGCCGCCTCGATGTTCTCCCTGACCCCGGCCTCCAATTCTCCGCCGTAATCTTTGAGGGACTTCTCGGTCGAATAGATCAGCGAGTCGAGTTGATTGCGGGCCTCCACCGTCTCCTTTCGCGTTTTGTCCTCAGAAGCGTGAGCCTCTGCGTCCTTGACCATCTGTTTGATCTCATCCTCCGTAAGCCCGCTGGATGCGGTGATTTTAATCGACTGCTCTTTGGCCGTTCCCAGATCCTTTGCCGAGACATGCACGATCCCGTTCGCGTCAATATCAAAGGTAACCTCGACCTGCGGAATCCCCCTGGGCGCCGGTGGAATTCCTACAAGATCGAACTGGCCCAGCAGTTTGTTGTTTGCGGCCATCTCCCGTTCTCCTTGGAAGACCCGGATGGAGACGGCTGTTTGATTGTCTTGAGCCGTGGAAAAAATCTGGCTTTTGCGAGTCGGGATCGTAGTGTTACGCTCTATCAACTTCGTAAAAACGCCCCCCAGCGTCTCGATGCCGAGTGACAGCGGCGTCACATCGAGAAGCAGAACATCCTTCACTTCACCCTTCAGCACGGCCGCCTGAATCGCTGCCCCCACCGCCACGACCTCATCCGGGTTAACCCCCCTATGCGGCTCCTTGCCAAAGATCTTCTTCACCCTCTCCTGAACTGCGGGCATCCGAATCATCCCACCGACCAGAATGACTTCATTGATATCGCCGGGGGTCAGGGCCGCATCTTTGAGCGCTTGGCGACACGGGCCCTCGGTCTTATCGATCAAGTCGGCACAGAGCGCCTCCAGCTTGGAGCGCGTCAACTTCATGTTAAGATGCTTGGGCCCATTCTGGTCAGCAGTGATAAACGGAAGGTTGATATCCGTTTCCATCGATGAGGAAAGCTCGCATTTCGCCTTCTCCGACGCCTCTTTCAGCCGCTGGAGGGCCATTCGATCCTTACGCAGGTCGATGGCCTGGTCTTTCTTGAATTCGTCGGCCAAGTAATCGATCACCCTCTGGTCGTAGTCTTCTCCTCCGAGGAAGGTGTCTCCATTCGTTGACTTGACTTCGAAGACCCCATCTCCCAACTCCAGGATGGAGATGTCGAATGTGCCCCCTCCCAGGTCGAAGACGGCGATCTTCTCATCTTTCTTTTTGTCAAGGCCATAGGCGAGTGAGGCGGCTGTGGGCTCATTGATGATTCTGAGCACGTTCAGGCCCGCGATCCTCCCGGCGTCCTTGGTCGCTTGCCTTTGGCTGTCGTTAAAGTAAGCTGGAACCGTGATCACCGCCTCGGTGACCTTTTCGCCGAGATAGTCTTCAGCGGTCTGCTTCATCTTCTGTAAAATAAAAGCGGATATCTCCGCTGGACTGTAGCCCTTGCCCCGGATCTCTACCCATGCGTCCCCGTTGTCCGCGCGCACGACCTTGTAAGGAAGCACCTTCGTGGCCTTCTGTACCATGGGGTCATCGAAGCGCCTTCCAATGAGCCGCTTGACAGCGGAAATGGTGTTCTCCGGATTGGTGATGGCCTGCCGTCTCGCAATTTGCCCGACCAGGCGCTCCGCGCTCTCTGAGAAAGCGACAACAGAGGGCGTCGTGCGGCTTCCTTCAGAGTTCGCTATGACAACAGGATCGCCGCCCTCCATGATTGCTACACAGGAGTTGGTTGTCCCCAGGTCTATTCCAATCACTTTTGCCATCTTAATCTCCTCTAATTGCTCGTCCGAATCTGTAGCAGGATTTATTTAATCATCCCTCTGCCCTTTTTCAACCTCCCCATCTTGCTTTTTTTCCTCTTGGGTTTGAGGCAGTTTAGCGACGCTCACTTGAGCGGGTCGGAGAAGGCGCTCAAGGAGATAGTAACCCTTGTGGTGCTCCTCGATCACAGTGTTGGGCTCGTGCGCCTTGCTTTCTACCTGCGTGAGAGCCTCGTGCTTCTCGGGATTAAACATCTCACCCACAGTTGATATCTGCGTGACCCCGTGTTTGCCGAGGACCTCAAGAAAATTTTTAAGCACCATCTCAATCCCTTCGAGGAGTGGTTTTTCATTGCCACCTCCCTTGGCATAATCGAACGCGCGCTCAAGGTTGTCTAGAAGCGGAAGAAGATCCTTGACCAGGCTCTCATTGGCATAACGGATGGCTTCCGCTTTTTCCCGCGCCATACGCTTCTTGTAGTTTTCTAGCTCCGCTGTTTGGCGGAGAAAGCGGTCGTAATTTTCCTTGGCCTCAAGCTCCTTGGCCTCAAGCCGCTGACGAAGCTCCTCCAAATCTAATGCCGAACCTGCTGCTTCGCCCCCACTGTTACTTGGAGAAGCCTCGTTGTCTTTTTCTTCAGTCGCGGTTACGCCGCTTGCTTTCGTTTGATCCATGTTTTTGGCATACCTCAAAAAATAACCAAGTTAATGTAATCACCACTCCCCTTCCTGTCAAGGCACGTTTCAGAAAAACCCGTGATATTTAAAGCGTTTGCGCGTTTTCTAGAAAAATGTTAAGGCTCGTTGAAAGCACGACGATGCCTATTTCCTCGGTCACCCCGGCAATAGTCCTTCGCTCTTGGTCCTTTGGGGAGTCCGATAAGATAGTTTGCTTCCTGACAGAATCTCATGGCAAGGTCACCGGGATCGCCAAAGGGGCCAAGCGCTCGCGCAAGAGGTTTGTAAATTCATTGGAACCGTTCTCCCTGGTCAACCTGCGCTTTCATGACCGCCCTGGTACCTCCCTGGCCTTCATCCAAGGATGCGATCTCATCCGATTTTTTAAACAGCTCACGACGAGCCTGGAGAAAATCGCTCATGCCTCTTACCTCATGGAGATCACTGACGGGCTCTCAGGAGAGCGTGACGAGAACCGCGCGTTGTTCGCTCATCTCCGGGATGGGTTGAACTTTATAGAGGAAAGCGGAACCTCCGTACTCTTTGTCACTTTTTTTGAACTCAAACTGCTGATGCTCTCAGGTTATCAGCCGATGTTGAGCCAGTGCCGTCGCTGTGGGAAAGGCTGGCGTGGCGAAGGGCAATGGGCCTTCAGCCTGCGGGACGGCGGCATCCTCTGCGAGGGCTGTTCTCCCTTCAGAAGGGAGGTGTTGCCTCTTTCGCGTGAGGCGCTTGGGGCAATGGTGCAGCTACAGCGGGCGAACGGGATCCTTGCGCTTCACCTGTCTTCTTATCCTGCCACTGTATTACGCGAAAGCCATCTTGCATTGCTCCGTTTCATCCAATACCAAGTTGGCAGGGAATTGAAGTCCGCCCCGTTCCTGGACGCATTCTCGACTTCATGATCCTGCGATAGTTTCGTGGCTTGCCTTGAAAAAACTCATCAGAAATCGTATCGAGAGGGTCCGATGAGGAGAGGAAAGATGGCGCATAGGAAAAAGTATGTTTACTTTTTTGGCGGAGGCAGGGCTGAGGGAAAGGCCGCGATGCGCGAGCTTCTCGGCGGTAAGGGAGCCGGGCTGCATGAGATGACACGGATCGGAGTTCCGGTCCCGCCCGGTTTTACCATCACCACTGAGGTTTGCACCTATTATTACGCACACCGCCAGCAGTATCCGAAGGGATTGTCGGAAGGGGTCATGAAATCGCTCGGCCGGGTCGAGCGGATTATAGGGAGAAAGTTTGGCGACCCGGACAATCCGTTGTTGGTCTCGGTTCGCTCCGGGGCGCGGGAATCAATGCCAGGGATGATGGACACGGTCTTAAACCTTGGCCTTAACGATGAGACGGTCCAGGGTCTGGTCCGGCGCACTCAGAATCCGCGTTTTGCCTATGATTCATACCGCCGTTTCGTGCAGATGTACGGCGACGTGGTCATGGGTCTCAAGCCAAAGGATAAAAACGAGCGGGATCCGTTCGAGCGCATTCTTGAGCGGAAAAAAAAGGCACGCGGGGTCCATTTTGATACCGAGTTAACCGCGGACGACCTCAAAGCTCTCGTCATCGAATACAAGGCGGAGATCAAAAAGCGGCTCGGGAAAGATTTTCCTGATGACCCGAGAGAACAGCTCCGGGGCGCCATCGGAGCGGTATTCGGCTCATGGAACAATGACCGCGCCATTGCTTATCGCGAGCTTTACCACATTCCCCAGAACTGGGGGACTGCGGTCAACGTCCAGGCCATGGTCTTCGGCAACATGGGCGATAATTGCGCCACTGGCGTGGCCTTCACGCGTGATCCTGCAACCGGGGAGAAACGCTTCTACGGCGAGTTTCTGATCAATGCCCAAGGCGAGGATGTGGTGGCCGGCATTCGCACGCCGCGACCCATTGCCGCGCTAAAGGAAGTCATGCCCAAAAGCTATGGCGCGCTCGAGCGCGTGTGTAAGCTCCTGGAGCGGCACTACAGCGAGATGCAGGACATCGAGTTCACGATTGAGGATAACCGGCTGTGGATGCTTCAGACGCGAACCGGGAAGCGGACCGGTTTTGCCGCTGTTCGGATTGCGGTCGATATGGTGGAGGAGAGGATCATCTCCAAGGAGCAGGCGCTGCTTCGCATCGAGCCCGACCAGCTCAATCAGCTTCTGCGTCCGATCTTCGACCCGGCGGATAAGGAACGGGTGGGCCGGGAGGGACGGATCCTGGCTAAGGGACTTCCCGCCGGGCCCGGCGCGGCGACCGGCCGCGCGGTTTTTCACTCGGAGGACGCGGAGGCGTGGAAGAAAAAGGGAGAGCGGGTGATCCTTTGTCGCGTCGAGACCAGCCCGGATGACATCCGCGGCATGGATGCCGCCCAAGGGATCCTCACCGCTCGAGGAGGCATGACCTCGCACGCGGCCCTAGTTGCGCGCCAGATGGGAAAGGTGTGCGTAGTAGGCTGTGATGCGATCCATGTCGACTATGCCCGGCGGGAGATGCGGGTGACGGATGCGGTCTTGAAAGAAGGAGATTGGATCTCGGTCGATGGCAGCACCGGCGAGGTGATTCGGGGCGAGATTCAAACCCTTCCCTCTGAGGTTCTCCAAGTCATTCTCGCGGAGACTTTAGATGACAAGCGATCGCGCGTATACCAGCAGTTTTCGAAGCTCATGAAATGGGCGGATGGAGTACGGAAAATCGGGGTGCGGACGAACACGGACCAGCCAGACCAGGCCGAAGTGGCGGTCGCATTCGGCGCGGAGGGGATCGGACTGTGCCGCACGGAGCACATGTTCTTCGGCGGAGATCGAATCCGCGCAGTCCAGGAGATGATTCTCGCAGAGAACCTATCGGGGCGCCGGCAGGCGCTGGCGAAGCTCCTGCCGATGCAGAAAGAGGACTTCAAAGCCATTCTCGATATCATGGGAAATCTTCCAGTTACCATCCGTACTCTTGACCCTCCACTGCACGAGTTTCTGCCGAAGACAGAAGAAGAGATCGTCGAGCTCGCCGAGACTATGAAGGTGCCGGTTGCTGCGCTGAAGAGCAAAGTCGAAAGCTTACACGAGTTCAACCCCATGCTGGGGCATCGGGGATGCCGTTTGGGTATCTCCTATCCAGAGATCACTGAGATGCAGGCAAGGGCCATCTTCGAGGCGGCCTGCGAGCTGCGCCGAGAGGGGAAAAATCCTTTTCCTGAAGTCATGATTCCTCTAGTTGGTACCCGCCAGGAGCTGCATCTGCAGCGTGAGATCGTCGAGCGGGCTGCCCATGAGGTGATGCAGGCTTTCGGGGTTAGGGTCCGCTATCTTGTGGGCACCATGATCGAGCTGCCACGCGCATGCCTCGTTGCAGATGAGATCGCCCGCGAAGCAGAATTCTTCTCTTTCGGAACCAACGATCTGACCCAAACCTGCCTCGGTCTATCGCGGGATGACGCAGGAAAGTTTCTGCCTAGCTACGTCTCACAGGGGATCTTTCCCGAAGATCCGTTCGTGAGCATTGACCAAGAGGGCGTGGGTGAGTTGATGCGCATTGCCGTGGAAAAAGGGCGAGGGGTGCGGAGGGAGCTTGAAATCGGCATATGCGGTGAGCATGGGGGCGATCCGAGGTCTGTCGCCTTTTGCCACGAAGCCGGTTTAGACTATGTCAGTTGCTCCGCATATCGGGTTCCTATAGCCAAGCTCGCGGCGGCCCAAGCTGCATTGCGGCGGTAGAACCGGCAAAATTACGTCATTCCAGACGGCCAATTTCCAAAAGTTGGCGAGTTGCCGTAGAGAGTTGCCAAGCGGTGGAAATTGACAATAACGGTCATTTCTAGGATAATTGATCTTTGACCGCTTGGAAAGTTTATGGAACCTCGCCTAGGTGAGCTATTGGTCCGGGGCGGCGTGGTCACCCGGGAACAACTCAACGAGGCCCTGAAAAAAGAGCAAGACAATGGCTCAAACGTCATTCAGGAGTTGGTTCGCCTTGGCTTTACGACTGAGGACCACCTCACCCAATTCCTCGCCACGCAGTTCGGTATCGAAAGGGTTTCCCTCGAAAGCGCTGAGATAACGCAGGCGGTTTTCGATCTGGTCCCGACTGAACTCATCCAGAAGCACCAGATCGTTCCGCTGAAGCTTTTGGGCTCCACCCTGACCGTGGCGACGGCCGACCCGACCAATCTCATCGCGATCAACGAGATTCAATTCATCACCGGCTACGGTGTCCGGCCGGTCCTCGCCTCCGCTTCCGAAATCACGAAGATTCTCGAGCGCCGCCACGGCAAAGTCAGCTACGACGAAGTTTTCAAAAAGTTTGGCCAGAGCGAGATGGAGGTCGTCCGCGGGGAGGAGGAGATCAACCTCCAAGAACTCCAACAGGCCACCCAGGAAGCGCCCCTCGTTACCCTGGTGAATGCGATCTTCGCCGATGCGGCAAAGCGCGGCGCCAGCGACATTCATTTCGAGCCCTATGAAAAGGTCTTCCGTGTGAGGTTTCGGATTGATGGGATGTTGCACGAGATCATGGAGCCGCCGCAGAAATTGAAGAACGCCATGATCTCGCGCATTAAGGTCATGGCCAACCTGGACATTGCCGAGAGAAGGCTCACTCAAGATGGCCGGATCAAGCTCAAGACGGGGCACGGGCAAGAGCTGGATATCCGGGTCTCTGTCCTGCCGGCGCTCTTCGGCGAGAAGACCGTCATGCGGCTGTTGGACAAGTCGAACCTGGAGTTGGATATGTTGAAGCTCGGCTTCGATGCGCAAAGTCTCAAAGGCTTTAAGGAAGCGATGTATAAGCCCTATGGGATGATTCTCATCACCGGCCCGACGGGCAGTGGTAAGTCAACCACGCTTTACTCTGCCCTTTCAGAGCTCAACAAGCCTGATGTGAATATCTCCACGGCCGAAGACCCGGTGGAGTACAGCATCATGGGGATCAATCAGGTGCAGGTCCGGGATGATATCGGGCTGAATTTCGCGAGCTGCCTTCGCTCTTTTCTGCGTCAAGACCCGGACATCATCATGGTGGGAGAAATCCGCGACCTCGAGACGGCTCAAATCGCCGTCAAGGCAGCCCTTACCGGACACTTGGTCTTGAGTACGCTCCATACCAATGACGCCCCTTCGACGGTAGACCGGCTCATCAACATGGGCCTGGAGCCTTTTCTACTTACTTCTTCCATTAATCTTATCGTGGCGCAACGGTTGGTGCGCAAGATTTGTACTAACTGTAAGACCCCTGTAGAAGTCAGTGCCGACGCCCTGATCAACATCGGTGTCGACCCGGCGGAGGTGGCCACGGGATTTCCCACCTTCCGCGGGCAGGGTTGCGCGAACTGCAACCAGACCGGATATAAGGGCCGCGTGGCGATCTACGAGGTGATGGTTATGCATGAGGCCCTGAAGGAGATAATTCTGCGAGGGGCGTCTGCGGCTGATCTGAAGCGGGAAGCGGTCAAGTTGGGAATGAAAACTCTCAGATTGAGCGCCATCAAGAAGGTCCGCGAGGGACTTACAACCATCGAGGAAACAGTTCGAGTCACTGATTCGGATCGAGGATTTGGCTCTGTTTTTTCTTTAGGCACCTAATGCCAGTTTCAGGGTGCGCGATGAAGGTTAGTGTGCTTGGCGGTCAAAAGGATTCTTAATCGGGAGACGCTATGCCAGTTTTTGTCTGGGAAGGAAGAACCACACAGGGAAAGGTCCTCAAGGGTGAGATGGAGGCGCAAAACCAACAGGCCGTCTTCGCCCGTTTAAGGAGCCAGAGGATTCAGCCGATGCCCACACGGGTGCGGGAGAAGGGAAAGGGGCTTGATAGGGAGATCACGCTTCCGGGCTTGAGGTCGAAGATCAAGCCTCACGACGTGATGATATTTACCCGGCAGTTCGCCACCATGATCGACGCGGGTCTGCCGATCGTCCAAGGCCTCGACATACTGACCCAGCAAACCGACAATAAGCTCTTCAGAAACACCATCCGAACAATCAAGCAGGACGTCGAGGGAGGTTCTACGCTAGCTGAGGCTCTGAAGAAGCACCCCAAGGTCTTTGATGACCTTTACGTCAACATGGTTGCAGCCGGAGAGATAGGAGGTGTCTTGAACACTATCCTGAACCGGATCGCTCTGTTTATTGAAAAGGCGACCAAGCTCAAGCGAAAGGTTAAGGGGGCGATGATCTATCCGGCGACGATCGTCGTGGTGGCGGTGGTGGTGGTTAGTATCTTGCTCCTCTTTGTGATCCCGGTCTTTGGCGAGCTTTATGGCAGCATGGGGAAGGCGCTCCCGCTACCGACGCAGATAACAATCAACGTCAGCAATTGGTTTCGCGCCTACTTCTTCTATATTTTCGCCCTCATCGCCGCGCTCGCGGTCGCCGTGCGCATGTACTATAAAACGGAGAACGGGAGACTGGTGATCGATCGTCTCATGCTCAGGCTTCCGGTCGTAGGGGACCTGATCCGTAAGGTTGCGGTGGCTCGTTTTTCCCAGAATATGTCGGTCTTGCTCACCTCCGGCGTGCCTATCCTCGATGGGCTCGCTATTACGGCGAAGACGGCTGGGAACAAGGTCGTTGAGCAAGCGGTCATGAAGTGTCGCGTCAGCATCAGTCAGGGCAAGACCGTGGCAGAGCCGATGGCGGAGAGCAAGATCTTTCCCCCGATGGTCTGCCAGATGGTTGCTATCGGCGAGAACACAGGGTCCCTGGATTCGCTGCTCAAGAAGGTGGGCGATTTTTACGAGGACGAGGTGGATGACGCGGTGGCCAACCTGACGTCTCTTATGGAGCCTATAATCATGATTGTTTTGGGGGTTATCATCGGAGGGTTGGTGATATCGATGTATCTTCCGATCTTCCAATTGGGCTCCCTGGTCTGATCGACATTGAACGAGGAAAAAAGAGCGCTTATCAGAAAAATTAAGTGGCTGCTCTTTCTCAGGGTAGTCATTCTCTCCTTTTTCTTGGGCGCCGCCGCGCTCTTGCATCTCTTCAAAGGCGGAGACCCCGGGCTGTTCCGCTACCTTCAGTTTCCCCTGATCGCTGCCTACGTGATCTCCATAGTATCAGCCCTCGTTCTTCGCTGGGTTCAGAACCCGGTTCTTTTTGCCCACGCTCAGATCGATTTCGACGTTTTGCTGGTTACCGGAATCGTCTTGATTACGGGCGATATCGAAAGTCCGTTTGCCTTTCTCTACAACCTGGCCATCGTCAACGGCGCGATCTTACTGTTTTTCCGCGGCGCGTTTATCACGGCGGGTTTCTCCAGCTTTTGCTACAGCGCGCTCCTGTTGTGGAGCCACTACAGCCGCGCCGGTGACGGCCTTGCCGCGGCTGGGCAAGTGGTTGCGAATCTGATGCTCAACGTGCCGGCCTTTTTTGTTATTGCGTACCTGAGCGGACTCCTCGCGCGCAAGGTTTATGAGGCGGAGCGGCTCCTCAAAGAGAAGCAAAAAGACTACCTCGACCTTGAGGCCTTGAAGGACGCCCTGATTCAGGGGGTGGGGAGCGGCGTAGCCATTACTGATATCAAGGGACAGGTCAACTACTTCAATCCACGAGCCCAGGCGCTCACCTCGCTACAGGAGGCGGCGGTGAAGGGAAAGAAGCTCGCCGATATCTTTCCTGGCCTCACCTGCAACTTTGATGGAGTCTCCGAGGCCAAGAGGATCGTCGTAGATGAATTTCCGTTTACCGATGCGCAGAAGGGCAACATCCATTTGAGGCTAACGCTTGCGCCGCTTAACGACCCGAGCGAGCAGCCGATCGGCTTTGTCTGCATCTTTGAGGACGTCACGAAGCGAAAAGAGCTGGAGGAAAAGGTTCGCCTGGGAGACGAGATACGCAAGGCCAGGGAGCACGGACTGCGTGGCGATGAAGGCGACGCGGCCACGTCCAGCTTTCAGTTTGATGGTGTGGTGGGGCGAGGGGGCGGTGTGGAGAATATTTACCGCCTCGTCCAAAAGGTTGCAGCTACAACCACCAACGTCCTGATCGCTGGTGACAGTGGAACCGGCAAGGAGCTGGTGGCGCGGGCCATACACTCTAATGGGCCACGGAAGGAGCGACCCTTTGTGCCCGTCAACTGCGGGGCTATTCCTGAGAATCTGATTGAAAGTGAGCTTTTCGGTCACGTACGCGGCGCCTTCACGGGGGCCGTTTCTGATCATCCGGGGCTGTTCAAACAGGCTGACGGTGGGACGATCTTCCTGGACGAAGTGGGGGAGTTGCCTCTTCACCTGCAGGTTAAGCTGCTCCGGGTGCTGCAAGAGAAGGCCTTCACTCCGGTCGGGGGAAGTAAGCAGATCAAGGTTGATGTCCGCGTGATCTCCGCCTCCAACAAGGACCTCCGGCAGGAGGTGGAAAAGGGTCGCTTTCGTGAGGACCTGTTCTATCGGCTCAACGTGGTCCAAATCACCCTTCCTCCCTTGCGCAACAGAAAAGAGGATATACCTTCGCTGGTCCACTTTTTTGTGGAAAAATTCGCTACGGTCCAGGGTAAGAAGGTCGAAGAAATTTCGAGCGAGGCCTTAATGGAGCTTATGAGCTACAACTATCCGGGAAACATCCGTGAGTTGGAAAATATCATTGAGCATTCAGTGGCGGTCACTGGCAGGAACATCATCACCGAGGAGGACCTGCCTCCCTATATCCGTGGAGTTCCCATTTCCGAAGAGGTCAAGCTCTTCGAAAGGACAGCTCCTGGCGGAGCCGATACATTCTTTAACAGAGCAATTTCATTGGATGACGAGCTGGCAACCCACGAGAAGTGTCTCCTTCTGGGTGCGCTAAAAAGGGCTAACGGGGTACAAAAGAGAGCAGCCGAGCTTTTGGGGATCAACTACAGATCTTTCCGGCATAGACTGGAAAAATATAGCCTGCTAGGTATGAAAAGCCAGCCAGAGGCAGAGGAGCAAAGCTCCGAGTGACGTTTTTCGTTAACCGAGCAACCACGTTTTTTTGTTACATTTTTTGAAGTCACCGCTATTTGTCATTGCCGGAAAAGGGTCCAGTTTCGGGACAATATCGACAAGCAGCGATTTTTTTTGAGTTTTTTCCTATTGCACCACCAGTGGGTTCTGCCTTTTTGCTCCGCGAAAGGACCGGAGAGTTCCAGCCGAAAATGGCCTTGGTTTTGCTGTTCTCCCAAAGCATGGCCCTTCACGTTCAAAACATGGAAGAAGGAGGTGGTCAAAAGCTGTTGCCACGCGGACGCGGTCGGGACAAGGAGTTGGACAAGATCACAAACAGACAAACCAAAGGAGAAAGGAGCAAGATAGATGAATAGATTAAGGTTAAGAGCCGAAGGGGGTTTTACCCTTATCGAGCTGCTCGTTGTCATAGCGATTATCGGTATTCTGGCAGCTATTGCTATCCCGCAGTTTGCTGCCTACCGGCGGAGAAGTTTTGAGGCCCAGGTCAAGTCCGACCTGCATAACGCCGCTGTGGCCCAGGAGGCCGCCTTCGTGAGTGCGAACACTTACACGGCCTGCGCCCTTTGTACCGGCCTGAACCTTCAGGGATTCAATAACACGCAGACTGTAGGCGTTAACTCCGGAGGAGGGGCCCAAACGTTCACACTTACAGCCACGCACACGAATTGTGCTGCGGGTGATCTGTGGACGTATCTAAGCAACACTGGGGCAATCACCGGCGGTCCATGTACGTAATAAGCCGTCTCATCTTTAACGGCTGATTCTCTGCAAGAAGGGGGAAGGTTCTTTTCTTCCCCCTTCTTTTTTTATCAACTCTCTTTGAACTCTCCCAGATTCAAACTTCCATAAACATGAAGAAAATGACTGACCGGAAAGACTGTCTGGCCTTATCGCTATTAATACTGATAATCCTCTGGTTCGGCGGTGAGATGGTATGGGCTGACAAGATCCCGTTCTTTCGCGATCTCGGCACCTATTTTTATCCCATGAGGTTTAGCCTGGCCGAGAGTTTAAAGGCCGGTGAGCTACCTCTATGGGATCGGCACGTAGCCATGGGGTATCCACTGCTGGCCGATTTTCAGTCGGGCGCCTTCTACCCTCCACACCTAGTGTATCTGATCCTTCCCTTTTTTGCGGCCATTAGAGCAACGTTCATATTCCACTACCTGGTGGCGGCCGTCGGGGCCTACATGCTTTGCCGGAGCTGGGGGTACCCTCTGTTCTTAGCGATTATCGGCGCGATACTTTTTACGCTCGGCGGCGCGATGGTCTCTCTGACCAACGTGCTGAATCACTTTCAAGCGACCGTATGGCTTCCCTGGACGATATTATTTGCCCAGAGATTTCTTCGCGAGCAATCCTGGAAGAACTTTTTGCTCATGACGTTGACGCTGCTGTTTCAGTTCCTTGCCGGGTCGCCCGAGATCTATCTCATGAGCCAGGTACTCTTGCTGCTCTACGCCGTTTGGTTCGGCGTGACAGAAACGAGGATTGGAGCGGGAAAAGTCTTTCTTCTCTTTCTGGCGGCGAATTTCCTGGTGGCCGGACTCGCCATGGTCCAAATCATGCCCACCGTGGAGCTGTTTGCGGAGTCACGGGAACGCCAACCTCTCGGGTTTCGCGAAGCGGCCTCTTGGTCTTTACATCCTCTGAGCCTCTTCAACCTCTTTTTTATAGATAAGGAAGTTAATGTCGAGAACTTCACTTCGCCCAAGCCCTTTTTCCTGCGCGGGACTTCTTTCCTCGTGAGCCACTATTTGGGGGCGATGGTCCCCATCGGCCTGTTCCTCTGGTTTTATTACGGCTCGCGCAAGGAGAAGATAGTCATCTCAGCGTTTGTTGGCGCTTCGCTGCTTTTGGCGATGGGGAACACCACCCCGATCTATTCTTTTCTCTTTTCCTACATTCCCTTCTTCAGGATCTTTCGCTTTCCGGAGAAATTCTTCTTCTTAACCTATGCCGCGCTCCTGTGCGCCAGCCTGAGAGGGCTCGCGTCCTTTCTCCAGTCCGACGACCGGTGGAAGCGGGCCATTCTCATGCCGGCTTTCTTTGGGCTCCTTTCGGCCCTCTTGTATCTCTATCTTCGCTTCGATACATCTGCCCTCACTCGATTCATTGCCTGGGCGACCCAATCCGTGGCAGCCACAACTCCCACCCTTGCCAAGTCCTCTTTGGTGCTGGTCCACCTGGAGATGCAGTTAGCCTTGACCTTTGGGATTCTCCTCCTGCTTTTTCTTGGCAAAATGGAAAAACTCAGGGCTGCCCTCTTTAAGGCCCTCCTGGTGGCCATTGTCTTTATCGATCTCAACTCGGCCCACCAAACCTCCCAGTTCCTTCTCAGCCCTGACGTTGTTTATAAAAGTCCCAGGATTCTTGCCATGCCGGATATTGAGCCTAACCGTCTCTTTTACTCTCCGGGCTCCGCCGATGTTCACCCCAGCTATTATGTGCTCCCCAAGGAGCCATCCTTCGCCGAGTTTAATTCTCTGGTGTTTAGCAATCTCCTGCCCAACACGGGGGTCTTTTTCGGATTTGACTACATGCAGGAGATCGATGCTCTGGGAAGATGGCCTTACATCACCTTTCTAGGAGTTGCGAGAAAACTCGATCCCCGTCAACTTTATCATCTGCTCGGCTCGCTGAATGTGCAATACATAAGCAGCTTTAGCGCATTGGAGGAGGTCGGTATCACGCTCGTCCGCAGCTCCAGGGAATATCCATCCTGGCTTTACAAAGTAGATCACGTAGTTCCTAGAGTGTACGTGGTGTCGAAGTCGACTGAGGAAAAGGAGCCGCAAAAGGTCCTCCGACGGCTTGCAAGCGTTGAGTTTGATCCCCTGAGCGAGGTTATACTCGAGGAGGCGCTGCCTCTTCCTTCGAAGGCCGATTTGCACGCAAGCGCGAATATTGTCCGGTATGCGAATAGGGCTGTAGATATCGATGCCGCCCTAGACAGGCCGGGAATTTTGGTCCTGGCGGATTCTTTCTATCCAGGATGGCGCGCCTATGTGGATGGCAAGGAGGCGAAAATCTTGCGGGCCAATCTGTTTTTTCGCGCGGTTTCACTACCGCCGGGGAAACACCGTGTCGAATTTCGCTATAAGCCCGTGTCTTTTACCATTGGTCTCGTCATATCGATGCTGACTCTTTGTGGCATCGTGGCATGGTCGCTCATTCTGTTCATGCTCAAGAAGAAGGCCTCAACTCCGCCAAGGCAAGATCCTTCATGGAATCCTCTGTGCTAGGTCGCTTCAGCGCAATCAGTTGAAGACCATCAGTTGTTAACTTTGTAAACTGAAACCAGAGGGACGCCGGCAATAGATACGCCAGCATAGGGTTGATTGTTGATGAGCGCTCGTTGGTGCAAAGTTAATATGCTGCGACGGTTGAGCAAGATAAGGTAATCAGAGGGTCCCTTATCAACGATTTTTATGTCCGAGCGCAATCTCCCTTCCCTTTGATAATATTCAAGCATGAAATCGCTAAAGAAGCCGTTGACCGCGGCGTTGTGAGGCAACTCTTTATTGAGAAAGTGAAGAAGTTCTGGGTTAAGGGCCTCCATAAAATAAGTGGCCTCTAGACCGCGCCGGTACGCTCCTCGGATCCCCCCAACGAATCGGTTGTAATAACTCAACTCGAAAGGATGGTAGAGGGCCAGGTCTAGGACCGGTGGGAAGAGGAGCAAGAGCAGCAAAGCCCCCACGAGCTTTGCCTGAAGGTTTTTGACTGCCTGGAGCGACTTTATCCGCTGAGCGCGCTCGGTCAAAAATCTCACGAGGACGAAGAGGCCCGCCGCAGAGAGGCCGGCTATGAACGGGTAAACCGAAAGCATCTGTCTCATTCCGTCATGGAGGACGGCGCCGGGCAGAGTGCCCATGGTGAGAACGAAGAGCGCATTAAACAAGAGTAGCATCATTACTTTTCGTTCAGGCCTGTCCCGCAGCAAGGCGAGGATTCCAATCAGACTTAGCCCTAGGATCGTTTCGGGTGTCGTCACCGCTGTGAGAAAGAAGGGGTAGTACCGCGGGAGGTCACTTGTGAAATAAAGCCGATTGAGGAAAAAAATAGGGAAGTTGGCGTCAGGCCGATAGGCTCGGCTTAAGCCTTCGTGGAAAAATTCCAAAATCCGTAGAGAGGTTTGATGCCACAAGTATGGCTGTGTCGCGATCATCACAGCCGGCCCAACGAAGATCATACAGAAGAGATTGTTGGCATAAGAGCGACGATAGTAGAAGTGTGCCCAGAGCAGTAACGGAATTGGAATCAGCAGGGCGGGGAATTTGGTGGATAACGCAAGCCCCCAGACGATTCCGAGGACCAGACTCCGCTTCCAGTTCTCAAGGCCTTTCCAGAAACAATAGGCCGTGAGAAACCACATCGCTGCCAGCGGCATGTCCGTAACTGCGATGTGGGCGAAGCCGAAGAGGTTGGGAATCAGCATAAGGCTCAGAGCTGAGAATAACCCAACCAGCCAGCCGAAAACCTCGGTCATCCACAGGTACATGACGGTCGCGAGCAGGGCAAAGAACAGCGCGGGCCCAAGCCGGTAAGAGACAAATTTGTCCAGGAGCGGCGAAAAAATCGATTTTGTGGCTCCCGAGATGATGCGAGAAAAGGGGGGGTGTGGGACGTGGTAAGGGTCCCAGTGCCAGGCCGCTTTGATACGCTCATCGTCGAGGCTTCTTCCCATCTGTCCATGAACAAGGTTACGGAAAAAATCAGCGATCCATTCGATATGCAGGTCCGAGGCGTAAAAGTAGGCTGGCTCATCCCAGGTCACTCCGTAATCGGAGATGGTTGAAGCAACGGCGAGAAACGCGCCCAGAAAAATCCCGATGGGCATCAACTGAGGGAGTGAAAATTTGCGGCCGGAAGCAGCGTTTGTCATCGATATTTTCCCAGGCAATGGTTGAGCCGAATCTGAAGAAGCCCGAGAAAGGATGAAATGACATCTCTCCCCAGACGAACCTTTGTTGC
>JAHFAP010000312.1 GCA_023250495.1 Deltaproteobacteria bacterium
TCCCTGCCAGACCCCAATCGCTTTTGTAAACGGGCAGACGCCTCCGAAGATCTATCCGGCGTGGGAAGTAAGAACTTGCTCCAGAAGCTGCCCAGGATCAAAAGAGCCGTTCACAGGAAGCTTCAGCCCCGTTTTCAGCTTGGGAAAGTGTCTTGTGAAATCAATGATGGTCATCCCTATCACCTCTCCCGTTTTGGGATGCAAGCGGAGAATGAAGTCTTCTCCCATCTCGACCGTCTTCGCCCGTTGAGGCTTTCCCACCGAAAGGTAGAGCACATCTGCTTCCCGGTCATAATGAAATTGGATTTCTTTTCGCATAGTCATTATTCACCGCCCTTCTTCTCAACGCCGTAAGCGGTCAAGACAAACTTCCTCACTCCCATTCTCACAACAACGACGATGTGCGTCAAACCAAACGGCAACCCTTCGACTGAAGCCATATACTTGTATTTCTGCTGGTCAATCGGATCCTGCCTGCGTCGCCCTTTCCGAATCGCTTCCAAAACCCCTTCCTGAAACGCTTCAAGTTCGGGATGCCATTCTATAATGTGTTGCCAACGCTCATCCGTAAGGGTAATCCGGTTCCCCCACCGATCCGTAACCTGGTTCAATGATACCTCTCATGGTTGCGCTTGGCCGACAGGCTCAATCCTGAGTTTTAGTCTCGCCAATCAACCCACCCAGTTTTCGCTCCTCGCTCTGATACTGCAATTGATAGAGCCGGTAGTAGATCCCCTGCTTCTGCATCAGCTCGGCGTGAGAGCCGACTTCGCGGATCTCGCCGTGATGAAAGACGATGATGCGGTCGGCATTGCGGATCGTGGAGAGCCGGTGGGCGATCACCAGGCAGGTGCGGCCTTTCATGACTTTTTCCAGCGCGTCCTGGATCAGCAGCTCGGTCTCGGTGTCCACGCTGGACGTCGCCTCATCCAAAACTAAAATCTCCGGCTGAAACACCAGCACCCGCGCCAGGGACAGGAGCTGCCGCTGGCCGGTGGAGAAATTGCTGCCGCGCTCTCGCACCTGCGCAGCGAGCCCGCCCGCAAGGCGATCGATGAAACGCTCCACGTTTGCGTATCTCACCGCCTGCTCGATTCGCTCCATGGATATATCTTCGTCTCCCAGACGGAGGTTGGTGCGGACGTCGCCGGAAAAGAGAAAGACATCCTGCAGCACCACGCCGATGTGCCTTCTCAATGCCTGCAGGTCCCAGTCCCGAACATCCGCCCCGCTGACCTTGATCGAGCCGCGCTGGATATCGTAGAAGCGGCTGAGCAGCTTGATGGTCGTGGTTTTCCCTGAGCCTGTCGCTCCGACCACGGCCACCCTTTCTCCCGGCTCGATGCGAAAGGAGACGCCCTTCAGCACCGGCTCGCCTTCCTTGTAGCTGAACCAGACATCGTCGAAGCGGACCTCGCCGCTGAAAGGCTTGGGAACGACCGGCTTCGCCGGGCTGGAGATCGCGACCGGCGTGTCGAGCAGGTGAAAGATGCGCTCGGCCGAAGACATCGCCGACTGCATGACGGTATATTTCTGGCTGAAGTCGCGCAGCGGGACAAAGAAACGGTGAATGTATTCCTTGAACGCGACGAGGGTTCCGATGCCGATCACTGCGTGCAATACCTCACCGCCCCCGTACCAGAGCAGCAGGGCGACGCTGACCGAGCCCGCGGCCTCGACCATGGAATAGAGCGCCGCCTCGTAGAGGTTGGACAGTTGGTTGGCTTCGCGATGAGCGGCGTTCAGCTCGTCGAATTCCCGGTAGCTTTTTTCCTCGCGCACGAAGAGCTGAATCACGGCCATGCCCGAGATCGCCTCTCCCAGATAGGCGTTGATGCGCGCGATCCGCTCGCGGATGAGGCGGTAAGTCCGGCGCGCCTTGCCGCGGAAGAAGTTGATCGCCAAAAACATCGGCGGGATCAGCGCCAGAGAGACCAGCGCCAGCTTCACGTGCAGGTAGAACATGATCACCACGATCCATCCCAGCATGACGAAGTCGGAGATCACCGTCATCGCCCCGGCGGCGAACATCTCCTGGAGGACGTCCACGTCGGTGGTCATGCGCGTCACCAGGCGGCCCACCGGGTTGCGGTCAAAATAGCTCATGGGGAGTTTCTGAACGTGAGAGAAGATCGCGACGCGCAGGTCGGCGAGCGACCTCTGCGCCACCAGCATCGTCAAGTAGTAGTGAATATAAGAGGTCACGGCCTCCCCTGCGACGGCCAGGAGAAGCAGCAAAGCCACCCCCTGCAGGCCCCAGATATCGCTGGTGGCGATGTAGCGATCGATCGCCACCTTCATGAGATAGGGCTGGGCGAGGCCGAACAGTTGCAGCAGCGGCAGCAGCAGCATGGCGAGCCAGAAGAGCCGCTTGTAGGGAATGATGAAGCGCCACAGCCTCCTGATCAACTTGAGGTCGTAGGCCTTGCCGAAGATTTCTTCGTGAGAGCTTTCCACAATCGTGCCTAATTTTTAATTTTTAATTTTGAGTTTTGAGTTTCAATTCAAAATTCATAATTCATAATTCAAAATTATTTGGTTAGATCTGCTCGAGCTCTTCCGACAGTTGCTGCTGATGATAGAGGTCGGCGTAGAGGCCGCCTTTGAGGATGAGCTCCTGGTGATTCCCCCGCTCGATAATCCCGCCCTCGTCGAGCACCAGAATCTCGTCCGCCTCCTTGACCGCGGAGATCCTGTGGGAGATGATCACGCAGCTCTTTTCCTTGACGATGGATTTGAGACCCTTGAGAATCTCGTCCTCGGTCTCAGCGTCCACGCTGGAGAGACAGTCATCCAGGACCAGAAACGGCGCGTCGAGGAGGAGCGCGCGGGCCACGGTCGCCCTTTGCTTCTGCCCTCCGGAAAGCGTGATCCCGCGCTCGCCCACGACCGTATCCAGGCCGTCGGGAAAGATCGCCACATCCCGATCCAGACGCGTGAGCCGGACCGCGCCTTCGATCTCCTCGTCCGAGACCGCGTCCCTGCCGAACGCCAGGTTGCGCTTCAGAGAAGCGGAAAAGAGAAAAGGATCCTGCGGCACATAGCCGAACGTCCTGCGCAGCTCGGCGAGCGAAAGAGAGCGGATATTTTTTCCCCCCAAACGGATCTCCCCCGAGGAGACATCGTAGAGACGGGGAATGAGCTGCGCCACCGTGCTTTTCCCCGCGCCCGTGCGGCCCACGATCGCGAGCGTGCGGCCGCGGGGCACGGCGAAG
>JAHFAP010000122.1 GCA_023250495.1 Deltaproteobacteria bacterium
GAGGCGAAGCCGAAGAATCTGCAGTAAGGCAACCGCGAGATCCTTCGCTTTCGCTCAGGATGACAAAAAGCATAGAAGTTAAGGTCCAAGTCGGCCATGGCATTGCTGCTCACGCGCCAGGAGATTCAACCGCTGCTCGACTTATCCAAGGCCGTCGAGATCACTGAAGCCGCGTTCAGGGAGCAGGCCGAAGGACAGGTGACGGCGCACGCGCCCTATCACATCCACGTCGGCGGCGCGCAGGCGCTGCGCGTGGTTTCCGGCGCGCTCGTGAGATCGCAGCGGGTCGGCGTCAGAGTGGGACCCAACGTCCAACTCGCCGGCGGTGACAGGATGTACGCGCTCCTCTTCGAAGCCGATAGTGGCAACCTTCTTTCGTTCATGGGCTATCCGTTTGGAACCCTGAGGACCGCGGCGACAATTGCTCTGGCAGCTCGACATATGGCGAGGGACGATGCCAAGCAGGTCGGCTTGTTCGGCGTCGGCAGGAACGCCCTCGGACTTCTAAAAGGAATCGCCGCCGTGCGCGGAATATCAAAGGTCGTCGTCTCCAGCCGGGATGCAGAACGGAGAAAGAGCTTCTGCGAAAGGGCGGCGAAGGAACTTCAGGTAGAGGTTGTGCCAACGGAGGAGGCGGAAGCGGCGGTCAGAAAGATGGACCTGATTCTCACCGCAACCAGCTCGCTGACGCCAATCTTTCCAGCCGACTGGGTCGAGCCGGGCGCGCACATCAGCAGCATGGGAAAGCCGAGCGAGCTTGGCCGGGACGTTTTTCTCAAAGCGGATCGGATCGTGGTCGGGAGCCGAGAGCACGAACGGAATTATTACGACCGCTCCGCGCCGATTCCGCTCGTCGAGCTGGCCGACGAGGGCAAGCTCTCGTGGGAGAAAATTCCCGAGCTGGGCGACGTTGTGTGCGGCCGGGCTGCCGGGAGAAAGAGCGCCGAGGAAATAACTGTATTCAAAGAATCGCAGGGAGGATTCGGCGACGTGGCCTTCGCGGCGTGGATCTATGAAGAGGCGCGGCGGCGAAAGCTCGGGCGGGAGATGGAATTATAACTCCCTCACCCTCGCCCTCTCCCTGAGGGAGAGGGAACTCAGAGGGAAGCGACCCTCGAACCCCCCTCTCCCGTCTTGCGGGAGAGGGAAGGGGTGAGGGACATGAAAGGAGCAGGAACATGGGTCAAAGCAGTGGCTCACTCAAACTGTCCGTTAAAGAGCGCGACCGGAGATATGCCGCAATCAGGGAGGGGCTGCGCGAGAAGGGAGTCGATTGCGCCGTCGTTCGCGGCAGCAATCTCTTTTACTTAAGCAACGGCGTCAAAGGCGAGCTTTTCGGAATTCTTCCGGTTGAAGATAAGCCACTGGCAGTCGTCGTCAACCGGCGTCACCTGATTGATATCTCGCCGCGCGTGCTGCTCGACGCGCAGGAGTGGGTGACGGATCTGAAGCCGGGCTTTGACGCTGCCGCCGTCGTGGAGAAGCTCAAGGAGATGCATCTGGAGAACGGAACGATCGGACTCGCCGGCGGAATCGATTATCGCTTTTACAACCGGCTGCAGACGACGCTCTCCGCGGCGAAGATCGTAGACGTGTCGGATATCTTCACGGATGTCAGGACGATCAAGAGTGGGGAAGAGAACGCGCTGATCGACAGAGCCAACCGGATCTTCGACGCGGCGATCAAGAGAATCCACGAAGTCGCAAGGCCGGGCATGATGGGAAAGCAGGTGGTTCAAGAAGGCATCAGGGCGATGTGGGACGCCGGCGGCGACCTCGAATCGACGCTCTCGTTCAACTTCGGGCCGGTGCCGGCGCAGAATCCGATTCTCGCCGACCTCTGCATGACGCGCAAGATCGAAAAGGGCGACATCGGCACTCTCACCGCGCACGCGCATTACTGCGGCTACGCGGGACACAGCGATCAGGAAATTTCCTTCGGTAAGCCGAAGCCGGTGCATCAGGAGATATTCCGGGCCGTGATCGCGATCAGAGATGCGGTGCTCAAGCAGGTCAGGGACGGAGCGACGCAGCGCGATCTCATCGACGCCTATCAGAAGGCGTGCCGAGAGAGCGGCTTTAAATCCTCGCCTCATTCGCAGATCCATCAGTACGGCATCGACATACCGGAATTTCCCGGGCTCGCCTACAGGATCGCCGACACGAAGCCGGAGGCGGGCGGCTTGGGCGGTGCGGGTAATTTTGTTTTGAAGAGCGGCATGATCTACAGCATATCGCCGACCGTGGTCAACAAAGATGGCGCCGACACCTTGCTCGGCGGCACCTCTCTAATCGTCACGGAGAGCGGCTATCGGGACCACGGAGAGCGAAAGGTCGAGATGCTGGTCGCGGCGTAGGTTAATATGAGAAACACAATCGTCAGTCTTAGCTTCGCGCTGACGTTTGTGGCGGCGACCGTTCAGCTGGCTCCTTCAGCCGAGGCGCCGCAGTCAAACTCGCTCCTTGCCAAGCTCATCAAAGGGGGCAGAGAAGAAAAAGAGTTGAATCTGCTTGGAGGTGGCGGCACGTGGGGAGATGCGGAGGCCGAGAAGACCCTGGAGCGCGGCTTCAACCGAAAGTTCGGTTTAAACGTTAGAATCCGATTTGCTCCCGGCCCTTCGATGCCGGATATGGCCCGCCGGGTCGCTGATGAATTCAAGGCGGGTCAGAAGTCGGCCGTTGACCTTTACATCGGCTCTGAGTCGCATTTCGTAGAGCTCGCCAGATCGGACGCGCTGAGCGCGGTGGCATGGCGCGCGGCCTTCCCGCATATTCCAGCCGAGATGGTCGGCCTGGATGGCCGAGTGGTTCGCGAGGCCACCCGCTTCATCGGGATCTCATATAACAGCCAGTTGCTTCCTGAGAGGGAAGCGCCTGAGCGGCTGGAAGATCTCCTCAAGCCGAAATGGAAGGGCAAGATCGCCTCGACGCCGTATGCGGCGAGCTTCGACCGTCTGGCGAGCGTCATGGGAGTTGAGAAGACGCGTGACTTTCTCCAGCGGTTTACCCAAAACCTGGCGGGGTTAATCCGCTGCGGGGAGGAGGAGCGGATCGCCACCGGAGAGTTTGTCTTTATGGCGCTCAATTGCGGAAACTTCGAGGCGGATCGCGCGCAGCGCCACGGTCTTCCCGTTGGCGGTAAGATCCTCAAGGACGTCCCTATCGTCGGTTACTGGTATGTCGCCGTCCCGAAAAATTCCAGCCATCCGAATCTGGCGACGCTGTTTGCGGGCTTTCTGCTCACCCAAGAAGGGCAAGAGCTGCGGTATCAGGCCGTAGCTGCCACCGCCCACCTCATCGAAGGGACGCCAGCGAATAAGCAGTATCGCGAGCTGCTTCAGCAGGGAATCCAACTTAAGGATTTTTCCGTTGAGTATGTCATTAAGAACGGGAAGACGCTGGGCCAGTTGCGCGACGAGTTCCAGAAAATACTGCAGCAGCGCTAATCCTCGCTATGCTCGGAATTTCAAATCGCAGATCTCATATCTCAGTTTTGGAATTTGAGATCTGAAATTTGAGATCCCGAAGGGCAACATGCTGAGCCAGCGCTCGCTTCTCATAGGCATCAGCCTCGTTCCCGCCGCGGCCATCGTCGGGCTGCTGCTGATTCCCATATGGGTCAGCGTTCGAGTCGAGAGCGAAGCCGGAGTTTCCTTCGGTCTTCGGGCCTACTACGCTCTTCTCTCCGATCCGTTTTCTTATCGCACGCTCTTCAACACCACGGTTTTTTCCGCTGTCACGGTGCTGACGGCGCTGCTCTTCGGCGTCCCCGCGGCCTGGATAGTGGAGCGGACAGATCTGCCGCACAAAGGACTGTCGTTTACGCTGATGACGGTCGGCCTGCTGATCCCAGGGTTCCTCAGCGCGATGGGCTGGGTCTTCCTGCTCCATCCGCGGATCGGGCTGCTGAGCGTCGCGCTGTCGGGTATTCTTCCGGAATCGGCGCGCATCAACATCGCCAGCCCTCAAGGAATGGGCTTCGTGCAAGGACTGGGCCTCGCTCCCCTTGCTTTCATCATGGTGGCCGCGACCTTTCGCTCCACCAATCCCGAGCTCGAGGAGGCCGCCGCGGTCCATGGAATCGGACTGCTCCGCTCGCTCGTCCGCGTCACGCTGCCGTTGGTCTTTCCCGGCATCCTCGCCGCGGGAATCTACATCCTCACCATCGGCTTGGCGGCCTTCGAGGTTCCGGCGGTCATCGGCCTCTCCAATAGAGTCTTTACCTTCAGCACTTTTCTCTATACGCAGGTCCATCCGCAGGAAGGGGCGCCGCGCTACGACCTCGCCGCTGCCTTCGGCGTTTTTACGATGGCGATCGCCGGGCTGCTGAGCTGGGGATATTTTCGCGTGCTCAGCCAGGGACACCGATTCGCGGTGGTGACGGGCCGTTCCTACCGGCCGAAGCAGGTTGAACTGAAGCGCGGCGGCGTCTGGCTGGCCTGGGGCTTTCTCGGATTTTACTTCGTCCTCGGACAGCTCCTGCCGCTCCTCACCTTGTTGTGGAGCTCGCTCTTGCGCTACTTCCAGCTTCCCTCAGCCTCGTCTTTTGCAAATCTCTCTCTGGTCAACTATCGCGTGCTGCCCTGGTCGCATCTGCTCGACGGCCTGTGGAACACGGCGGTGCTGATGATCTCCGTCTCTACGCTTGTGCTCCTCTTGAGCCTGGCCATTTCGTGGATCGTCGTGCGCTCCAGAATCCGGGGGCGATTCTTGCTCGATGCAGTCGCGTTCCTGCCGCACGCGGTGCCGGGCATCATCTTCGCCCTGAGCGCTGCCTATGTCGCGCTGTTTTTGCTCCGCGACTTCGTGCCGATTTACGGGACGGTTTTTCTCCTTATGGCTGTCTACGTTCTGGAGCGGACCAGCTTCGGCACGCGCATGTTGAACAACGCCCTGGCGCAAATCCACCCGGAGCTGGAGGAGGCCGGGCAGGTCATGGGAATTTCTCTGCTGCGGAGACTGGCAACGATTCTCATCCCGCTGCTCTTGCCGGCGCTGATCAATGGCTGGCTATGGATCGCTCTGCTGACCTATCGCGAGCTGACCATCGCTTCGCTCCTCGTCACCCCGGCGAACGTGACTCTGCCGATGGTGATCTGGGGTCTCTGGCAGGCCGGCTCTTTCTCGCGCGCTGCAGCGGCGGCGACCCTGGGGCTTCTCTTCATGACGCCCGTTATCTTCTGCTACTGGTTTTTCGGCAGACGGCTGGCGTCCGGAGGCTGGCAGACGTGATTCGAATTGAGAAGCTCAACAAGTCCTTTTTCAGCAAGGCCGGCCTGGTGCAGGCGCTCAGCGATATCGATCTGGCGGTCGAGCCGGGAGAGTTTTTTGTCCTGCTAGGTCCAAGCGGCTCGGGCAAGACGACTTTGCTCCGCTGCGTGGCCGGGCTGGAGCGGCCGGACTCCGGCGAGATCGCGCTTGGGACGCGGATTGCGTTTTCTTCCTACCGGCATTTGTTCATGCCGGCCGAGGAGAGAAAAGTCGGCATGGTCTTTCAGTCTTACGCCATCTGGCCTCACTTGACCGTCTTCGAAAATGTCGCCCTGCCGCTGACGCAAGGCAGGGGAAGGCCCCCCAAAGCTCAGGTGAGGGAGCGCGTGCGAGAGGCGCTGCGCCTGGTTGAGATGGACGATTATGTCGCCAGGCCGGCGCCGCTGCTGAGCGGCGGGCAGCAGCAGCGGGTCGCGTTGGCCAGGGCGCTGGCCGTCAATCCCCAAGTCCTTCTAATGGACGAGCCGTTGAGCAATCTCGACGCGCGGCTGCGCGAAGAGGTGCGCTCGAAGATGAAGGCGCTCGCGGTGAGCCTGGGCATTACGGTTCTCTATGTGACGCACGATCAGGTGGAGGCGATGGTGCTGGCTGATCGGGTCGCGGTGATGGCCCGGGGAAAGATTCTTCAGGTGGGCGCTCCGGGGGAGCTTTACCGCTCGCCTTTGAATCCGCGCGTGGCGGAGTTTTTCGGCTCGATGAACTGGCTTGGCGGAGAGGCGAGCGATGGCCGGCGCGTGAGGACAGAGATCGGGATCTTGGAGTTGAATCCTCAGGCGCCATGCAGCGGGAGGGTTGTAGTAGGCATCAGGCCGGAGGACGTGAGGCTTAGCCCCACTTCCACTCACGTCGAGAACGAGTTGATTGGGGAGATTCGCTCCGCAACCTTCCTCGGCGACCAAGTCATTTACGAGATCAGCGTCCAGGGCAAGCTCTTGCTTGCCAGGGCGATGTCGGATAGTGATGCGCTGAGAGGCAAGGTTTTCGTTCATTTTCCCAGGGCGAGGATAGCGCTTTTTCCTGAAACCGCTTCTCTGCCCGGGGAGGCTCAGAGTTAGAAAAGGAGGGCTTCACTATGGAAAAATCGATCAACGCGGCCGGAACGGTCCAGCATCTGGATCATTTTGTGCTCCCCGTCATCGATCCCGATCGGGCGGAGCGGTTTTACGTCGAGGTGTTGGGCGCAAGGGTCCTGACCAAAATGGCCGACGCCAGCGTAAGCCGGATCTTCATAAAGGTGGGGCAAAACCACGTCGGCCTCTTTTCGCAAAACAAGGCGACCATCCCCAAGCCTGAAACGTTGGACTCCTTTCCTCGCTGTGGCTTCGTGGCGCCGGGCAAGGACTTTGAAAGAATCGTGCCCAAAATTCGCGGCGTCAGTTCTGTGGTGGGGACGATTGAAAAGAGGGGGATTTCGACCGGCTGCGGCTGTCATGAGGGAATCGCCTTCGCCGACTCCGAGGGCAATCTCGTGGAGCTATTCAGAGGCGAGAGCGAAGCTCCGACTCGGCTCCAGCACCTCCACTTCGACACTCTGAAGCTGGAGGAGAGCATCCGGTTTTACACCGACATCCTCAAGCTGAGCGTGCTCGAACGCGATGCCGGATTGGCCGTCATAGGCGTGCCAAGTCATCAGAGCATTGTGCTCCACGAGGTGGCTGAGCTTTCCGCGATGACCAGGACGGCCTATCGGGGAAGGCATTTCGCTTTTCACGTCAAGGACGAGGACTTCCATGCGATCGTGGAGAGGCTCCGTCAGGCGGGGATCGAAGAGCGTGACGAGCACGGCGAGAGAGAAGGGCGCAGGCCCGGACAACTCGGGACCTATTTCAAGGAGCCGAGCGGTTTCCGGTTGCAGATCACGAATGAGGACTCGGCCACGTTCGCCGCGCATGCGACCGCAAGGGCGGCATAGGGGGAGGCGAGAGGCGGAAGGCGATAGGCGTAAGAAAACCGTGAGCAAAAAAATCGTCGTCTTCGTACTGGCTGCTTTAATTCTCGCTTCTGTCTATCTCGCCGAAGCGCAGCAGCCGAAGAAGGTCCCCCGGATAGGATTCCTAAGTGCTACCTCCCCTGCGGCTTTGTCGGCCCGCGTCGAGGCATTCCGCCAGGGTCTGCGCGAGCTTGGGTACGTGGAGGGGAAAAACATTGTCATTGAGTATCGATATGCAGAGGGAAAACTAGATCGCCTGAGTGAGCTTGCGGCCGAGCTAGTGCGTCTCAAGGTAGACGTCATCGTCACAGGAGGTCCGCAAGCAACCCGTCCCGCCAAGGAAGCAACTGCTACGATTCCCATTGTCATGGGGTTTGATAATGATCCTGTTGGCTCGGGGTTCGTCGCCAGCCTTGCGCGACCTGGCGGGAACATTACCGGATTGTCCACTCTTGCCCCGGAGATAAGCGGAAAACAACTGGAGCTTCTGAAGGAGATTGTTCCCAGGCTCTCCCATGTGGCTGTGCTTGGGACTTCGACCCTCCCAGGCTACGCACAAATCTTAAAAGAGATGGAACTCGCCGCAGTAGCACTCGGGGTGCAGCTTCAATACCTAAACGTACCAGGTGCCAAAGATTTTGAGACTGCATTCCAAGAGGCGCGCAAACGACGTGCTGACGCAGTCCTCGTACTACCGAGCCCGGTCCTCGAGTCTCACCGAGCACAGGTTGCAGACCTCGCAGCCAAGAGCCGGGTCCCGGCGATATACTGGAGCCCGGAATTTGTGGAAGCCGGCGGGCTTATGACCTACGGTGTGAGCCTGACCGATTTGTTCCGGCGCGCTGCCACCTACGTGGACAAGATCCTCAAAGGCCGTAAGCCGGCCGACCTTCCTGTGGAGCAGCCGATGAGGTTTGAGTTCGTGATCAACCTGAACGCGGCGAAGCAAATCGGCCTGACGATTCCGCATGAACTGCTCGCGCGGGCGGACAAAGTGATCAAGTGATTTTAGATTTTCGATTGCCGATTTTAGATTGACGGAGAACAACGGATGAGACATTTTGGATTCGATTCTTGGATGCTCGCTCCGACAACCGGAAATCTAAAACCTGTGCTGAGCTAGTTCGAAGCATCCAAAATCGGTTGCGGGAGAAGGAGGATTGTCCATGCATCCTAAGTTGAGCAGCGCGATAGATCAATCCATCAAGATCGGCAGCGGCTTCTCAGGCTCCCTGTCGATGACGCGGACGATCGGCCGGATTCTATCTGAGCGAGTGCTTAAGCGGCCCGTCACCGTGGTGCTTCCCGCGAGCAGCCGTTTCGATTGGATCTCCGAAGGGGCGTTGGACCTCGGCTGGGCGGTTCCGCGAGTGATCGCCCGTTGGGCGTACGAAGGCGTCGGCTCCTGGCGCGGCAAGGCGCTGAAGAATCTGCGCGCCGTCGCCCGATTCCCGCAGGACGACCGGCAGATGATCGCGCTGGCGCCGTACGCAAGGATCGAGAGCTTGGAGCAAATGGCGCGGGAGAAACGTCCGCTCCGCGTCGCGGTGCGGGAAAATCCTCGCTTCGGCCCCGGCGCGGAAGAATGGGGACGGGTGGCCAACGCCATCTTCCGCCAGTATGGCTTTTCGCTGAAAGACATCGAGAGCTGGGGAGGAAAATTCTGGGCGGTCCCAACCGACTTCACCGCGGTCGATGAGGAGATCAAGAAGAAAGAAGTCGACGTGGTCATCGGCGAGGCGTCCACCCAGCCGATCTGGAAGAACGTCGCCGGACACGGCTTTCGCTTTCTCCCTCTCAGCGAGTCGGCTATGGCAGGGCTGGAGAAAGAAGGCTATGAGCGCAATATGACCCCGGCTGGATTTTTGCCCGGCATCGCTCAGCCGCTGCTCGCCGTGGACGAATCGGACTTTCTCCTGATGACGCGCGAAGAGGCGGAGGACGAAGTTATTTACGCCGTGGCGAAGATCATCGATCAGAACCGCAGACGGATCGAAGAGGGCGCGGTCGTGGTGCAGTTTATGTATAACCGGCCCATCCCCATTCCCGAGCT
>JAHFAP010000014.1:0-22223 GCA_023250495.1 Deltaproteobacteria bacterium
CATCGACGAGTCGGCCATCGTAGCTGGCGAGCCTTACGACCTGTCCCTGCTTTCGGAGAAAGTCCATGGATGCCACATGGAGCGCATCCAGGGTTCGGACCGGCTTCGGGAAAGGCTCCAAAGCTCTTGCGAGCACTGGCGGAGCGAGCTCAACGAGGGCGACGCGGCTCAGCAGGGAACGCACTTCGTCTGCATGCGACCGGGTCAGTTTGCGCGCATGAATGCGAGTCCAAATTTCGTACTCAAGCAGACGACTGGAGATCAATTCCTCCTGCCAAAGCCGCTCGGGTGGCGCCTGGTCTTCTGCAAGAAGGTGAGCCAGAGCAACGGAGGCATCGAGATAGATCATCGATCGCTCCGGTCTCGCTCCAGCTCTCGAAGAAGATTGCGGAAGGACATGACCGGCTTGCGTGGCGGCGGGTCCGCCGCGGGAAGAGCGGGTGGCGTTATCCATCCCTGGCGCATGGCCTCAGCCAGCAAAGCGTCAGCGAGCGCCGGGCTTCTGTTCTTTTCAGGAGGCACGAGTTCGGCGACCACCCGATCGCGGTCGGTCACCAGTACGGTTTCGCCGTGCGCGGCAAGTCGTACGTACTCGCTGAGCTTGTTCTTGAGGACCTTTAGACCTACGGCTCTCATAGACAGTAATGTAGCTTCCGGTAGCTACCTGTGTCAAGGACCTGGCCGAGCCAGTGAATCTTGGATTTGCGGTAAAGGAGAAACCCATGACTAAAAAAGCCCTCGCTTTCCTAGTCGCTAGTGTAGCTCTGGTTTTCGTCCATCTCGCCCAGGCGCAGCAGCCGAAGAAAATTCCTCGGCTAGGTTTTCTAGTTGGTGGCTCTCTTTCCTCTAGCACGCAGAACATCGAAGCATTCCGGCAAGGTCTGCGCGAGCTAGGCTATGTTGAAGACCAGAATATTGTCATCGACTACCGATTTGCTGAAGGGAAACTAGACCGGCTGCCCGAGCTTGCTGCCGAGCTGCTCCGCCTCAGGGTTGACGTAATCGTTACGGCAGGCAGCAATCCGGCACGTGCTGCCCAAAAGGCAACTACCACGATCCCCATCGTCATGGCGAACGCCGCCGATCCTATTGCCGACGGGTTCGTCGCCAGCCTCGCGCGGCCTGGAGGAAACATGACGGGGTTGAGCCGGATGGCCCCCGATTTAAGCGGCAAACGGTTGGCGCTGCTCAAGGAAACGGTCCCCAAAGCCTCTCGCGTGGCCGTTCTGTGGCATCCGAGTACGGGAGGTCAACCAAGGTCGAAGGAAATAGAGGCTGTGGCCCGGGCGCTAGGAATGACTTTTCAATCTCTGCAGGTTCAAACTCCCAACGACTTCGACGGTGTCTTCCAAGCGGCAAAGAGGGAACGCGCAGACGTTCTGTTCATAATCTCGAATGGTTTCACCAATAGTCACCGTAAACCGATCGTGGAGCTTGCGGCAAAGAATCGGCTGCCAGCGATGTGTGAGGAGCGGGAGTTTGTGGAGGCTGGCGGCCTCATGAGTTATGGCCCGTATAATCGTGACTTGTACCGGCGCGCGGCGACCTATGTGGACAAGATACTGAAGGGAACCAAGCCGGCGGATATTCCTGTCGAGCAGCCGATGAAGTTCGAGTTCGTCATTAACCTCAAGACTGCGAAGCAGATCGGCCTCACGATTCCGCATGAAGTGCTGGCAAGGGCGGATAAGGTGATCAAGTGATTTTAGATTTTAGATCGGGCTCAAGGAATCAACTGAAAGGCTTTTCTCTGTTTAAGCCGGTAGGTGTTAAATCCGCGGCGATCCAGAGTAAACACGCACTCGGTTTCCAGCTCTTCTCCCAGGACAACCAAAGTGGCATCTGCGAAGTCCATCGGGACGTTGCGATACCTGTCCATCAGAGCTGCGACCCGTCGGAGGCTTGCTTGGGACGAAGGGATCAATTGAAACGCACCTCTCAGGATAAACTCAAGACAAACTTGTTGCGCTTTCCACTGAGGCCCAACGAGGTAAAGTGTCTCGGTCAGAACAGCTTCGGTAGTGACGACGGGGCCGGTCCATCTCTCCAGCACCGCCACACAGTCGGCGTGCAGTTTCTCGCTTCGGTCCACGAGGGCAACAAAGGCTCCAGTATCCAGCAGAAGTTCATCAGCCATGGCGCAAACGCCGGATCAGGTAATCTCGGTGCCGCTGACCTAAGTCGGGGAGTCCACTTTCGACACGGCCGAGAAGATCGCGAACACGCTCGATTGGGCGTACCGCCGGTTGGGTATCCAGAAATTGTTCCAAGGCTTGGCGCACCACTTCCGAGCGCTTGCGTCTCAGGCGTCTGGCCGAACGCTCTAGCTTCTCCGCCAATGCCGCCGGCAATCGCATGGTTAATCGACGCTCCATACTGCGTTCTCCTTTTGTATTGCAGTGTAATGCAAAGCCTTGCAAAAGTCCAAGTCCTGCTAGGTTTGGACAAAATCCTTAAAGGCACCAAGCCGGCAGACTTGCCGGTGGAACAGCCCATGAAGTTTGAGCTGATCATCAACCTGAAGACGGCAAAGCAGATCGGCCTTAAATGAATTTTAGATTTTAGATTGCCGATTTTCGATTGGGGAGAAAAACAAATGAAGGAGAGAACCTGGATGCGATCTTCAAATTCTCACTCCGACAATCGGAAATCTAAAACCTGTACTGAGCCCTTCGACTCCGCTCAGGATAAACTCCGTCGAAGTATCCAAAATCTAAAATCGTAAGGTGTCACACGACAGCAATAAGGTCTATCTCAATGAGGGCGCCTCGCGGAAGTTCCGCGACGGCGACGGTCGAGCGGGCTGGCTTGGAGTTGCCGAGATATTCCGCATAAACTTCATTCATCGCGGCAAAATCGGCCATATCTTTTAGAAACACGGTCGCTTTGACGACACGGTCCATGGACGAGCCTCCAGCTTCTAGAACGGCTTTGAGATTCTCCAAGACCTGTCGTGTTTGCGCGGCGATTCCGCCTTCAACCAGGTTCCCGGATTTTGGATCGATGGGAATCTGGCCTGCGGTGAAGACAAACCCGTTGATCCGGATCGCCTGCTCGTAGGGACCGATCGCCTTCGGGGCGGCATCGGTCCTGATCGCTTCTCGGTTCATCTTTTCCCCCTTAACCGACCTTCTGGTCATGCGGCAGAGAAGCCTACAATAGACCGTTTGACCTGGCAAATCGAGCTGCAAGATTGGAGTACTGGAGTATTGGGGACACATTACTCCGACACTCCATTACTCCATTCCCCCGGTTTTTCTTGCACTCTTCGTGATCTTCGTCCTATGATAACCGCATGACCCTGCTGACCGCCCACAAGATTTTGATCTCGACGGCCGTGGTCTTCTTTTTCGGCTTCGCCCTCTGGGAGCTGAGAAACTATTTCGACACGGAGAATCTCTGGGCCGCCTTTCGCGGCCTTCTCTATCTCCTGGTCACCCTCGGCTTCGGGCTCTATCTCCGCTCGCTCAAGAAATGGGTAAAATAGGCAGGATGGGAGCAATGGCCTGATGATGGATGCGACAGCTTTTTCCGTCACCGTCAGCGACGAGGAGATGCGCCGCGAGCGCCAAAGGGCGAGAGGGCTTCGCTCCAGCCAGTGGTGGAAGCGGCGCTGCTCACCGGGCATTTGCCACTACTGTGGAAAGAAAGTTGCGGCGCGCTCCTTGACGATGGACCACATCGTCCCGATCGTCCGCGGCGGTAAGAGCACCAAAGGCAACGTCGCGCCCGCCTGCAAGGAATGCAACAACAAAAAAAAGCACAGCCTGCTGATGGAATGGAAAGAGTACAAATGATTTTAGATTTTCGATTGCCGATTTTAGATTTAATCCAAAATCCAAAATCAAAAATCCAAAATGGGGCGGGGTGAAGAAATTGAGTATGGATGAGTTGGGGAGATTCTTGGGCGGGCGGGTTGTGGTGAAAGTCGGCGATATTACCAAAGAGGACGCGGACGCGATCGTCAACGCGGCGAACAGTTCGCTGATGGGAGGCGGAGGAGTTGACGGCGCGATTCACCGCGCTGGAGGGCTCCGGATTCTCCAGGAGTGCAAGGAGATCCGCCGGACGCGATATCCCGACGGCTTGCCCACGGGTCAGGCCGTTCTCACGACCGGCGGCAAGTTGGCGGCGAAGCACGTGATCCACACTGCTGGTCCGGTTTATGGCAAAGGGGGAAAAGAGAAGGCGACGCAACTCGCAGACTGTTATCGCCATTCTTTAACGCTTGCGGCAGAAAAAGGGCTCAAGACAATCGCCTTCCCGGCTATCTCCACGGGCATTTACGGCTATCCACTCGACGAGGCGGCCCAGGTCTCTTCAAAAGCAGTCGAAGAATTTCTCAAAGCTGACTCTTCCATCCAGGAAGTGCGGCTGGTCTTCTTCAGCCGCAGCGACGCTGAGGTCTTCTTAAAAAACCACAGTTTTTCTTCTTAGCCCGGCTTACTTTCCGTAAAGGCTCTTGATGAAGCCGGAATCCTCCAGCTCTTTGACGAAGCGCGCGTCAACGTAGTCTTTGGCATTGGCCTGAGCGGCCTTTGGGTTGGTCGCGGCCAGGTCCTGCAAAATCAGCTGGTAGCCCTCGATGGGCGCATATGGTGCTTCCGGAATGTAGCGCGTGTGCCACTGCCACGTCTCTTCCTGCGCCTTGCGATCGTCTAAGCGCGAATATTTCTGCGCGATCCTGATGGTCTCCTCTTTGTGAGTTTTGTAAAAATGGATCGCCTCCACGTACGCTCTCATGTACCGGCGCACCGTATCAGGATGTTCCCGGATGAGTCGGGTCGAGGTGTAGACCCCGTTTTGCGGGAAAGGGATTTGCAGCGTGGCCATGTCGACCAGCATCGGGAAGCCCAGCTTTTCCGCCATCGCCTTGCCCGGCTCCGTCACGACGGTGAAGTTGACGATGCCTTTCTGGAGCGCGATCATCCGGTCAAGGGAGCCTCCGATAACACGCAGGTTCACGTCCCTCGCGGGATCGAGACCTATTCTCTTCAAGCCGACCCGAAGTGCAAACTCCGCGGTTGTTCCGGCGATGTGGTTGCCGCCAATCTTCCCCTTCAGATCTTCGGGCTTTTTGATGCTCGGCTGGGCGACCAGGTAGTAGGGCAAGACATTGACATTGCCGGCGATGGCTACGACATCCCCGCCAGCCAGGCGCGCGCTGGTCAATCCCGGGCCTCCTCCTTCTCCGATCGGGATCTCACCGGCGAGGATCGCCTGAATGCCTCGGACGCTCCCGGAAATGAAGATCACGGTCGCGTCGAGCCCATGCTTCTCAAATAAACGGGCCTCCTTGGCCACCCAGATCACCGATGAGGAGCCGGGAGAGACGGAGATGTAGGAGCTGTTGATTTTTTCCGCGGCGCCGACGAAGCGCGGCCCAGCAAGCAAGAAGAGTCCAAAGCCGAGCATGAAGGGGAATAAAAACGGCTTTGGCCTGCTGCTTTTATGTTTGCTCATATATCCTCCTTGTCGGTGCGCCATGTTAGCACTTCGCACGACGAGAGAAAACAAAAAATCGCCGTTTGACAGCCACAGCCTGCGAGTCTATTTTGATTTCCAGTGATCGTCGGATGAAAAGAGAAGTAGAGTTACTCATGTTCGATCTGGATGGGACGCTGGCCGCCACGGGACGGGACCTGGCCAACTCGGTGAATCATGTCCGCTCCCTGCTCAAGCTGGAACCTCTAGAAGACAGTCTTGTCTATGGCCACGTGGGCCGCGGGGTCGAGCATCTGCTGCGGAGCTCCCTCCCGGAGAAATATCAAAATCGTTTCAGCGAGGTGATGGAGCTGTTTCTCAGGCACTATGAGGAGCACCTGCTGGATACGACCGTGCTCTATCCGCATGTCAAAGAGATCCTGGATCATTTCAGCGTCAAAAAAAGGGCTGTGGTCAGCAACAAACTCCACCGCCTGACCGTAGCGATACTGAGAGGATTGGGGATCGAAGTCTGCTTTGACGCCGTTCTCGGCGGGGACAGCGCGTCGAACAAGAAGCCTGATCCAAGCGCCCTGAATCATGTCCTGGACGCGTTCAAGGTCGAGCCAAGCAAGGCCCTGATCGTCGGCGACGGCGATACGGACATAGAGGCGGGAAAAAGGGCGGGTGTTTATACCTGCGGTGTTACCTACGGATTGGGCAAGAGGGAGGAGCTGGTGGCGGCGGGGCCGGACTTTCTCATCGATGACCTGCGAGAGCTGACAGATTATATTTGTTGAGATTGCAGGAGGGAGGATTTTGCCCAGGGGCTAGCCAGCTCTTTTCTTGTGCCCGCCAGCAAAATTCGCTATCGTTACTGCCATGAAGGAAGCCGATTTTTTGAAGAAGGTCGGAATCTATTCCCGCTATCTGACGCAGTTTCTCAACGACGGGGATGTCCCTAAGATTCTCGATGCGATCAAGGAGCTGGAAGAAATCCGGCAGCAGGCAGAGAAGGAAAAGGTAGAGTAGCCTTTCCCGCGTTCTTCTTATCGCTTTATCTTTCAGGACAGGAACAGCTCATTCAAAGGCGAAGGAAGCCTTTTTTGCCCAGTCGCTCTTAGGATGGCTCTCCATCAGCCGCTTCCAGACCGCCTTGCGGTCGTCGGCGGTCCCGCCGCTTATCCTGTTCTTGCACACCCCGAGAAAATAGAGAGCCTCGGGAACCAGCTCGCTCGTTCCGTGCTGGTCCACGAGCGTTTGGAAATGCTTCGCGGCGGTGGAAAAATCTCGCTCCTCGAAGGCGGCGCGCCCGAGGGCGAGCGTCATGTGGGCCAGGAAATCATCCGGTGGAAGGTAGCCGGTCTCGCGGTAATGCTCCGTGCCGCTGCCATCCAGGAGTATGAATGTAGGGGTCCAGGGGACGCGGTATCTCTCCGTCAGGTCAGGGTGGTCGTCGGTATGGATCTTCACGGGAATGAAGTGATCGATAATGAAGGCCGCCACTTTTTCCTGTGGATACGTCACGGCATCCATCTTGCGACAGCCCCCTCACTGCGGCGCGTGGCTAAAATCCAGCAACACCCGCTTGCCGCTCGCCTTGGCCTCTCTCAGCCCCGCTTCGATCTGGGATTTCCAGTCAATTGTTTTGGCCATAAAGGCTCTCCTTTTTATTTGCTTAGCTTGAAACTTAGCGCAGCTCCATGGGGCTGGTCAACCGTCATGAGAGGCAATAACGGTGGGTGATAGGAATTTGCGCTCAGCAGCGACAATCGGGCACTTGCTCATCAGCATGTTAAGGAAGCGGACTACACGGTTTAGGAGCGCTGCTTTGTTTGAGCCGTGGTTGCGGCTAGAGAATGATTGCTATTTGGTCAGGCTGCTCCGGATTTTGGCGTCTTCTAATAACTCGGCGGCTTTTTCCCTCACCTCGCTGTTTTGGTCAGAGAGGGCGCCTTTGACTAGCTGCAATTCACCCCTCTCGGCAAGCGCCTCGAGGGCCTCCATGCGAATTGACGGGTCGGGGTCACGCAGCGCCCGGCTTAAGATCGGAACCACATCCGGTTCCTCGTCATCCTCGAGGGCCTCCAGGGCCGCTCTCCTCACTTCCGGGTCGGGACTGGCCAGGGCTTCGTTGATGGCTTTCAGAGCGGCGGCGCGATCACGCTCCAGCAGCTCCTCGAAGTTCGGGAGTTCACGCTTTTTCTGTGCAGGTGGCGTCTCGGGCGGAGAAGGGGAGGAAAGGGCCTTTGCCGGCAAAGGCGTTGAGGCCAACGGTAACGCCACCACCTTGGCGAGCCGGTCATTCTCGTAGAAGTAGGCGAGATTGAATCCCCGGAGGATCTGCTCCAAGGCCAGGTTCGGAGGGAGGTTTTGGAGATCCACTGTGATCCGGTTTTCAGCCGCCTCTTCATCCTTGAGTTCCACCTGAATGTGGCTCTTCTCCCGAATTTCCTGAAGCAGATCGCTAAGCGGGACATCCACGGCTCTGACGGTCAAGTGCCCCTCTGAGAGGGTCACGAGAGGGTTTGTGGAGTGGGTGTCGGACGGCGCCTCCGACCCCATCACTTTCCACGGCTGTAAAATGGGTAACAGAAACAGGAGCGTAGCCGACCAGCGCCTTATTCTGCTTCCAATCCTCATGCTGGATCGTTTTACTTTAGCTCCGTTTGCTTAACCAGGCTCGACTGGAAGCTCCGGGCACGGCCAGAGCCTGGTTCTCTGTTCTTTGGCCCCTGGCCGCGCTCGGGATGGCTGCACAAGAAATGTCGCCGCCTTGGCTATGGCTAGGGGCAGTGCCCGGTATTCGGATCGACTACGCACTTCAGAGTAGGCACCAGCAGGAAATCCGGCTTTATGACTTTCAAATTGTTCTGATTCGGAAAATGGGCGTTGAGAGACGTCAGATTTACGATCGGCGTCGGTTTCAGAGGCAGGGCCGGCACGATTTGATAACCCTTTAGGTGAATAGTGTTATTGAAGACCTCCGAGCCATCCTTGTGGACCGGTGTGCAAAGGAGTTTGCTAATGAACTTTTGGACCAGCTCATCGTGGAACTGATCTATCAGGTGGATGGGGTTAGCCAATGTGATAGGGGACGCCGGCCGAATCAAGTAGCATTTGTAATGACCGACTGGGGGGGAGCCTGGCCATAAGCAGGTGCGAGCCCAAGGAAGATCAGAGCCAGCATGGCCACCGTCAACGCCGACAGTTGTAACGCATTGAATCTCGCTCTCATTGGATCTCTCCTCTCTTTTTTAGGTTGCCGTCAGGGGCGTTGTACCTTCAGGATGCAGGAGCGCAGGTTAAGGGCCTCTAATTTTTGCTTTCATTCTCCTGCCCTCGCTTTTGCCTTTCCGGGTGGGGATGCGCTAACTAACGACAAGCCTATTGACATGATTCTCCTTTGTCAAGGGTAGGGACCTGAAAGACTCATGAATTAAGCCGGGGTTAGACGTCTCTCCAGATAGTGGGCGTAGCGGGACATGGCGTAGGTGCATAGCCAGTAGACAACCGCGATGAAGAGATAAAGCTCGAAGGGGCGTATCTCGCGGTTGTTGACGATCTGCGCGGCCTTGGTCAGATCGACGTAGCCGATAATGGAGGCGAGGGAGGTGTCCTTGAACAGGACAATGAACTGGGTTACCAGCGCCGGGATCATGTTCCTCAATGCCTGGGGAAGGATCACGTAACCCATGGTCTGTGCGGAGCTGAGGCCGATGGAGGCCGCCGCTTCGATCTGTCCGCGCGGCACGGACTGAATTCCCGCTCTTACAATCTCTCCCAAATAGGCGGCCTCGAAAATCACGAAGGCCATCAGTGCGATGCCGTACTCGGGAAGGGGCAGGCGCAGGATGATCGGTAAGATGAACCAGAACCAGAAAATCACCATGACCAGCGGCACGCCGCGAAAGAGCTCCACGTAAACAGTTGCGGGCACGCGGATCCAGGCTGAGCGTGCGAGCCTTCCCAGGCCGATGAAGATCCCCAGGATAAAGCCGATCACCATGGCGGGAAGCGCAAGCCGGAGCGTGCCGCCGACAAAGTTCCCGAAGCCCAGAAGCCCCTGCAAGAGGAGAAAGTCGAAATTTTTCAGGATGACGGCGAAGTCCATCAATGAACCTCTAGTGCTCCGCTGCGCCCACTCTCGCGATCATCCCTGGGATGGCGAAGCGGCGTTCAACTCGGGCCATGACAAAAGCGATCGTCAGGCACAAGGCAAGGTAGATGAGAGTTCCGGCGGTCAGCGCCTCGAACGCCCTCGCGGTGTAGGTCTCGATCTGGCGCGTCTGAAAGGTCAGCTCCGCGACTCCGATGGTCAGCGCCACAGAAGAGTTCTTGAGCAGGTTGAGCGACTCGTTGGTTGCCGGCGGGATGATCAGGCGAAGCGCGATCGGAAGAATGATTAGGCGATATGCCTGTCCGGTGCTAAGCCCCGTGGAGATTGCGGCCTCGAACTGCGTCTTGGGAATCGCCTGGATGCCGGCGCGAATCACCTCCGAAAAGCGCGCGCCGTGATAAACTCCTAGAGCGACAGTCCCGGCCCAAAATTCTGCTCCATGGTTGAACAGCCAGTCTTGAAGCGATTGGGGCAAGAAAGGAGGGAGCGCAAAATACCAAAAAAACATCCACACGAGTAGCGGCACGTTGCGGAAGAATTCGACGTAGCAGGTCGCGAGCGCGCGCAGAGGCGCGAACGGCACGGTGCGAAGCGCGCCGGAGAGAGTCCCCAGGCCGAGCGCGAGCAACCACGCCAGCACGGAGATCTCGAGCGTAGTAACGACCCCCTGGAGCAGCCACTGGCCGGATTGGCCCGTCCAGAGAACCGACCAGTCGAAGTGGTAGTTCATGCTTTAGCTAACAGCTTTCAGCGATCAGCATTCAGCTTAAGAGGGGAAGGGGGGGGTGTCTCTTTGCTGAGGGCTGATAGCTGACTGCTTCTTGGCTATTACTTCGGCACCGCCTGATAGATCAAGAATTTCTTGACCTCAGGCGTCATCGGGTAGGGCAGCTCGCCCTTCGGCCCGAACCATTTGTCGTAGATCTCGAAGAATTTTCCCGAGTCGATCCCTTCCATGAGTCCGTTATTGACGGCGTTGCGGAAGTCGGCGTCGCCGTTGCGCATGGCCATGCCGTAAGGCTCGTAAGAATAGAAGTCGCCGACGATCACCCAATTTCCCGGGCTCGGGGCCTTGGCCTTGAGGCCGGCGAGCTGGATGCCGTCGTTGGTGTAGGCCTCCACCTGACCTTGGGCCAACGCCTGGAAAGCGGCGGGCTGATCCGGGAACTCGCGCAGCTGCGCGGTCGGCGCCCGCTCGCGAATAATCCGCGCATTCGTAGATCCCTGCTGAGCGGCGACGCGTTTGCCGGCAAGATCTTTGATGCCCTTGATCGGGCTGCCTTTCTTCACCAGGAACTGGGCGCCGGTGACGAAAAAAGTCAGGCTGAAGTCCACGCTATCTCGGCGCGCTCTCGTGTCGGTCATGGTCTCGGCGATCAGGTCCACGGCATTCGATGTGAGAAGCGGGATTCTCGTGGCCGGAGCGGATTCTTTCTTCTCCACCTTCAGCGGCTTGCCGACTTTTTGCGCTACGGACGGAAGGACGAGCTGCTCTACCAGATCGATGGAGAAGCCGACCCACTGATTCTCCTTGTTGACGTAGGCGAAGGGTGGAGAGCCGGTTCGGGTGCCGATGGTGAGGGTTCCGGTGCGGGCGATTTTCTCCAGCGTTGTTTCGGCCACGGCCGGCCCGGCGTTTATCGCTGTCGTGAACAGAGCCAGTAGAAGGATGAGCACTCGCTTCATGATAACCTCCTCAGTGGAAGAGAATCTTGCTTAGAAACTGTTTGGCCCTCGGTGACTTTGGCTCGGCAAAGAAGCTCTCAGGTTTTCCCTCTTCGATGATCTGTCCCTCGTCCATGAAGACCACGCGGTGGGCGACCCGCCGGGCGAAACCCATCTCGTGCGTCACGACCACCATAGTCATCCCGTCGCGGGCGAGGTCGGTCATGACTTCTAACACCTCATTGATCATCTCAGGATCGAGCGCCGAGGTCGGCTCGTCAAAGAGCATGATCTTCGGCTGCATCGCCAGCGCCCGGGCGATGGCGACGCGCTGCTGCTGGCCGCCGGAGAGACTGGCGGGAAAGGCGCCGGCCTTGTCCGGAATCCCCACCCGCTCCAGCAGCTGCATCGCGGTCTTTTCTCCCTCTTCGCGGGAGACCCTTCTCACCTTGATCGGGCCCAGAGTGATGTTTTCCATGACGCTTAAATGAGGGTAGAGATTGAACTGTTGGAAGACAAATCCGATCTCCGCGCGGAGCGCCCTGAGATCGAGGGAGGGATCGGAGAGTTGCTTCCCGGCGACGATGATCTCTCCCGACTGGACGGCTTCGAGCCTATTGATGCAACGGATCAGAGTGCTCTTGCCGCTGCCGCTCGGACCGCAAATCACCACGACCTCGCCGCTCTCGATTTGGAGATCGATCTCCTTGAGAACGTGAAGCGTCCCGAACCACTTGTTGACGTGTTGGAACTCAACCACGGGAATGAAGATTCTGTCGCAGAGAGATTTGCAAATTACCGGTCGGCATACTATATGATCGTTGACAAATTGCAACATCGAAGAGTTCGGGGATTCAGCGGGTCGAGAAAAGGAGGAGCACGATGGAGACGAATCTCAGAGTCATTGATGCTGACGGCCACATCACGGAAACCGACGAGCAGGTGCGCCCCTACATGGATTCTCCTTACCGTGACCGCACCGCGACTTTCTATCCACGAGACAACTGGGATCGCTCTCTGGGCGGAACTCTCGGCACGCGCGCAAGCGACGCCAAAAGCTGGCTCAAAGCGATGGACGATGGCGGTCTCTCGACGGCCGTACTCTTCCCCACCAATGGCATTGGCTTCGGCTGGATCCGCGAGCCTGATTTCGCCGTCGCCCTGGCCCGAGCATACAACAGCTTTTTTGCCGAGGAATTTACCAAGACGAGCCCGCGCCTGAAAGGCGTCGCCCTGGTCCCGTTCCAGGATGTGCAAGAAGGCGTGAAAGAGCTCAGGCGCGCGGTCAAAGAGCTCGGCATGGTAGGGGCGATGCTCCCTGCTGTCGGCTTGCGCCTGCCGCTGGGGCACACGTCCTATTGGCCGATCTATGAAGAGGCGGAGAAGCTGGATTGCCCTGTCGCCGTGCACGCCACCGTGCGCGGTCCGCACTTCTTCGCTGCCGACATGTTCGACCAGTTCATCGACGTTCACACGCTCTCTCATCCCTTCGCTCAGATGATCCAAATGACGAGCCTGATCCTGCGCGGCGTCATGGAGCGATTTCCCCGTCTTAGAATTGCATTCATGGAGGCGGGCTGCAGTTGGGTGCCTTACTGGATGGGGAGGATGGACGAGGAGTGGGAGAAGCGGGGACAAGCGGAGGCGCCAATCTGCAAGAAAAAACCAAGCGACTATGTTCTCAGCGGGCGCGTCTTTCTCCACGCGGAGGGGTACGAGCCGCTGCTGTCTCAGACCGCCCAGATTCTCGGCCCACAGACGCTCTTCTACGCCTCCGATTGGCCTCACTGGGACCACGAATTTCCTGAAAACATTCACAACCTTCAGCGACGTGAAGATCTGAGCGCCGAGACCAAGCGTTGGATTTTTTCTGAGACCGCCAAGAAGATGTACAAGCTCAACTAGCTTGGTCTGCCGTTATGGACTTTTTTTTGGTCCGCCACGGCGAAGCCAAGCTTGATTCCGAGGACCGGCGGCGGCCCTTAAGCGATCAAGGCCGAAGCGATGTGGAAAAGGTTGCTCGCGCCGCGGTCGTGAAGGAGCTCAGAATCGCTGAGATCTTGCACTCCGACAAGCTCCGGGCAAGGCAGACGGCCGAGATCCTGGCACGCTTCCTTTCTCCCGCCGGTGGAGTCCGGGAGATATCAGGGCTGTCGCCGGAGGATGACCCTTTGCTCGCCAAGGCCGAGCTGGAGGCGGCCGAGGGGTCCTTGATGCTGGTAGGACATCTCCCTCATCTCGGCCGCCTCGCCTCGTTGCTCCTCACCGGCGATAGCGAGAAAAAAGTCGTCGCTTTTCCGGCGGCGGCGATGGTTTGTCTCTCGCGCGTGGCCGGAGCCTGGAACCTTGGCTGGGCTCTTGGTCCGGGAGAAATTTGAGTCGGAGTTGACCAACAGGCAAGGATGTTCTAAAAAGAAGATAGGGGGATCGCCCCGCGTGGCGGACAAAAGGCAGGTGTTATGGGATCAGACACTCTGACTGTTATCGACAACCGGACGGGCAGGCAATACGAGATTCCAATTCACGACGGCGCCATCAATGCGCCCGATCTGCGCCAGATCAGGGTTTCGGAAGAGGATTTCGGCCTGGTCAGCTATGATCCGGGCTTCATGAACACGGCCCCGTGCCAGAGCAAGATCACCTTCATCGACGGCGACCAAGGGATCCTCCGCTACCGCGGCTATCCGATAGAAGAGTTGGCCGAGAAGAGCACTTACCTGGAGGTAGCCTATCTAATCCTTCACGGCGAGCTTCCGACCAAGCCCCAACTGGATGACTGGAGCTACAACGTCATCCATCACTCCATCCTGCACGAGAATATCAAGAAGTTCATTGACGGATTCCATCACGATGCCCATCCCATGGGCATGCTAGTCAGCACGGTCGGCGCGCTCTCCACGTTCTATACTGACGCTAAACACATTTTCGATGCGGAATCGCGCACGAAGCAGACCTACAGGCTCGTCGCCAAGATGCCGACCATCGCGGGGTTTGCCTACCGCCACAGCATCGGGATGCCCTATGCTTATCCCGACAACGACTTGAGCTACACGGGCAATTTCCTCAACATGCTGTTTAAGATGACCGAGTTGAAGTACCAACCCCATCCGGTGCTGGAGAGGGCCCTGGATGTTCTGTTCATCCTTCATGCCGACCACGAGCAGAACATCAGCACCAATGTGATGCGGGGAGTCGGGAGCGCCCACTCCGATCCCTATTGCGCGGTGGCGGCGGCGGCCGCGGCGCTCTACGGGCCGCTCCATGGCGGGGCCAACGAGCAGGTCCTCAAGATGTTAAGCGAGATCGGCCACAAAGATAAAGTTCCGTCCTTCATCCAAAAGGTCAAGGCTGGCGACGGCAGGCTCATGGGATTCGGCCACCGGGTTTACAAGAATTACGATCCCAGGGCGAAGATCATCAAGAAGGTTGCCTACGATGTCTTTGAACTTAAGGGCCGCAACCCGCTCCTGGACATCGCCCTGGAGCTGGAGCGGATCGCCTTGGAGGATGACTACTTCATCAAGCGCAAGCTGTATCCCAACGTCGATTTTTACTCCGGTCTGATCTATCAGTCGATGGGCCTGCAGATCGATATGTTTCCCGTGCTCTTCGCCATCGCGCGCACCATAGGATGGATCGCCCACTGGGAGGAAATGCTGCTCGACCCGGAGCAGAAGATGAAGATCGCCCGTCCGAGACAGCTCTACAGAGGGGCGGAGAAGCGCGGCTACGTCCCTATCGAGAAGAGAAAGTAAAGAGAATCCGTTTCACCTCTTGACGCTCGCATCCATCACGATCATCAATTGCTGGCCCACCCGGATCTGCGGGGATTTGAGGCCGTTGGCCTCCACAATCTGGCTCACCCGTTGGTGGTAGCGCTTAGCGATAGCGCTTAAGGTTTCGCCCTTCGTAACGGTGTGAATGACGGTCTTCGTCCGTGTTGGGCCGGGCACAAGCGCATAGGCCTCGGTAAAGCTCTTGCCGCTCCCCGCAGGGAGCCGCAAGACAAAGCCGTTATCGCTGGGTGGAGTGGTGTTGCGCAGCAGGGCCGGATTGAGATCTTTGATTTCTCCTACCGTGGCCTGCGCAAGCCTTGCGATGGTCTCCAGACTCATCGGTCTCTCGATCCGGACCTCGTCGTACTCCAGGGGAGGTTCGTAGAGAAGATTTCCGAAGCCGTACTTCTCGGGCGCGCCGGCGATCAGCGCGGCGGCAATAAATTTGGGGATGTAATTTCGCGTCTCCTGTTTCAGGTTGGTCTTCTGGCTCAAGAGCCAGAAGTCATGGGTGTTCGAACGGTAGATCGCGTTCTCCACCTTGCGCCCACCGGCGTTGTAGGCCGCGGCGGCTAAAAACCACTCGCCGAACTGCTGGTGCAAGTCTTTAAGATAGGCAGCTGCGGCGCGCGTCGATTTCACCGGGTCTCTTCGCTCGTCAAGCCAACTGTCGATCCTGAGGCCGTAGCGGACTCCAGTGGTGCGGATGAACTGCCAAGGGCCTACGGCCCTGGCCCTCGAATAGGCGGAGGGAGCGAAGCCGCTTTCGATTAAGGAAAGATAGACGAGGTCTTCCGGTAGACCCGCTTCCTGCAGGACCGTTGCCATCATCGGGATGTATTTGCCGGAGCGCGCCAGGGCCTGTTCGAGGAACCTCCTCATTTTGCCGCGGAAGAGATCAATAAAGTAGTTCACGCGATCGTTTTCCACGAGCGGCATAGAAAACTGGATCTTGCGCCTGCCCGGCGGCTGTTGCATCGCCTGTTCAACTTCCCTCTGCCATAAACCCAGCAACCGGTCATCCGCCTTGGGCCCGGGCGCTTCCTGCAACGCTGTCGGCGGCTCTTCCGGTGCCTTGGCCTTCTCCGCTGGTTCCTTCTTTTCCGGGCCGCTCGCCAAGACCTTCGCTTCATCGGCTTTCGTTTCCAAAGGGGGAGGAGGGACCGCTGGGGGCTTTTGTGCCTGCGGAGGCTCGATCTTAGCGGATTGGGGTGGGGCTGCGTCGCTGACCGGAGCTTTCTTTGTTTCCGGTTTGGCCGCGGGTCGGATCCACGCAACATAGGGGTCGAGATAGGAAGTGAAAGGAATTCCGCAGCCGGACAAAAACCACGGCGGAAGCGCGAGCAGGGCTATGAAAATAGTTAAGGACCGCATCGCAAAACTAACCGGCGCAGGCTACTAGAAACAAAACGAACATTCAACCCCCCGCGCGCTTGACAACATGCGCGCAAAGCCTCGACGTGCCGACGGTTAGCGCAAATGAAATCGAAACGGCACTGGAAGAGATCGCCGCCAGAAGTCCCAAAGCCAAGGGCGCAGAGCCGAGGCCCTTTTACGACCCCGCCCCCCTGGAGCAGCTCGTCAAAGAAGGCTTCATAAAGCAGCTTTATCCCCGCTGAGGTCGGGACTTAGGTTGACATGGCCGGCCCTAGGCGGATATTCTATCTACTAAGTCTGGAGGAATACGATGCAAGTCTATTATGATCGGGATGCGGACCTGAAGCATCTTAGAGGCAAGCACGTGGCGGTGCTCGGCTACGGAAGTCAGGGCCACGCGCATGCGAATAATCTTAAAGATTCCGGAATCGAAGTGGCGGTGGGACTCAAGAAGGGCAGCGGCTCATGGCCCAAGGCAGAAAAAGCCGGTCTTAAGGTCATGGAGACCGCCGAGGCTGCTCGATGGGGCGATATCGTAATGGTTCTGTTGCCCGATGAGCTTCAGGGAGAGGCCTACGAGAAGGAGATCCGTCCCGGGCTCAAGGACGGGAATTATCTCGCCTTCGGCCACGGATTTAATATTCATTTTAAAAAAGTCGTTCCGGCCAAAGGCGTGAATGTCTTTATGGTCGCTCCTAAAGGCCCGGGCCATCTCGTGCGCAGCGAGTTTGAAAAGGGCAGAGGAGTGCCCTGTCTGCTTGCAATCCAACAGGACCCTACAGGCGACACGAAGCAGGTAGGCTTGGCCTACGCCAGCGCGCTTGGCGGCGCGCGCGCCGCGGTCATCGAGACTACTTTCAAGGACGAGACCGAGACCGACCTTTTCGGTGAACAGTCGGTGCTCTGCGGCGGACTTACGGCGCTGATCCAGGCGGGGTACGAAACACTGGTGGAGGCAGGTTATCCGCCTGAGATGGCTTACTTTGAATGCGTTCATGAAGTCAAGCTGATCGTCGATCTTATCTATGAGGGCGGATTGACCAACATGCGCTATTCGATCAGCAACACCGCCGAGTATGGTGACCTCACCCGGGGGAAAAGGGTGATCGGCCCGGAGGTGCGCCAGGCGATGAAGAATCTCTTGAAAGATATCCAGTCCGGGAAGTTCGCCGAGGAGTGGATCACCGAGTGCCGCTGCGGCATGCCCCATTTCACCGAGTTGAGAAAAGAGGCGGCGAATCATCCGCTGGAAAAGGTCGGTGAACAGTTGCGCTCGATGATGCCCTGGCTGGCGCAGAACCGATTGGTTGACAAGAGTAGAAATTAATTTTGAGTTTTGAGTTCTTAATTTTGAATTCAAAATTCAAAACTCGAAATTCAAGATGAGGATCGCCAGAGAGGGTTATTCGTTTATTTTTACCGCGGCCCTTTTAGCAGTAATAGCCGCCCTTACGGGCTGGAAGTGGGCCGCAGCGGGTTTCGGGCTCCTTACGCTTGCGTTTGTCGGGTTTTTCCGCGATCCTGAGCGTATCCCGCCAGCCGGCGAAGGGTTGATCCTCTCGCCCGCTGACGGAAGAGTTGCAGAGATCCGGCACGCCGAGGGCGCTGAGCCTTTCGGTGAAGCTAGAACGAGAGTGAGTGTTTTTTTATCGCCGCTGGATGTCCACGTGAACCGCGCGCCGGTCGGAGGCATAGTCGAGGAGGTGCAGTACCGGAAGGGAAGATTCCTTGCCGCCTACAAGGAAAAGGCATCCGAGAGCAACGAGCGTAACGCCCTCACGATCGTGGATCCAGGGGGGAGGAAGCTCGGGGTAGTACAGATCGCCGGGGTCGTGGCCCGGCGCATCGTCTGCCGGGTAAAGAAAGGAGATTCCTTGGAGGCGGGGCAGAGATTCGGCATGATCATGTTCGGCTCCAGGGTTGACCTCTTTTTACCCAATGGATCGCGTGTGGAGGTAGTCGAGGGGCGGCATGTAAAGGGAGGAGAAAGCATTTTAGCGCGGTTCGACAAGCTCACCGCCCCGAGGACAATCGAGGGGAGGAGTGCATGAACGGAATCAACGACCCGCAAAGCGACAGGCTGGCCAGGGCCAAGATACGGCTCCTGCCGAGAAGAGGAGTACCGCGCGTTCCTTTGAAGCAGAGGGTACGCTCGGCCCAACTCAAAAGGGGAGTTTACCTGATTCCTAGCCTGTTCACGTCGGGAAACCTGATCTGCGGCTTTTTCTCGCTCATCTCGACTTTTAACGGTGAGTTTTTCCAGGCGGCTATTTTTGTCATCCTGGCCCATCTCCTGGACGGTCTGGACGGCTACGTGGCGCGTCTTACCAAGACGACGAGCCAGTTCGGCGTCGAGTTAGACTCCCTGGCGGACCTGGTCTCTTTTGGCGTCGCACCGGCTGTCCTGGTTTATTATTGGGCGCTCGTACCGTGGGGTACGTGGGGTTGGCTCGCAGCCTGCCTGTACGTCGTCTGCGGCGCGCTCCGGCTGGCCCGCTTCAACGTTCAGATTAAGACCGTGGAAAAGAGCCATTTCGTCGGCTTGCCCATTCCTGCCGCCGCGGAGATGATTGCGGCGACTGTGCTTATGTATTATTTTCTCGGTGGCGAAGGCGCGGCGAACAAGCGGGTGATTTTACTCTTGGTCATCTACCTGCTGGCGGGCTTGATGGTGAGCAGCTTCCAGTACTTTAGTTTTAAACAGTTGGCGCTCAAGAAGAAGCACCCCTTTTGGATTCTGGTCTCGGCGATTCTCTTTATCAAGCTGACCATAGCGGAGCCGCAGATTATGTTTTTTACGGTCTTTCTCCTGTATACTTTATCCGGTCCCCTCTTGTGGTTCCTGACCGTGTATAAGCGGCGACGGGAGAAGGGAGGGGAACTCGCAGAGGCGCTGCGCTAGTTCCCTTCTTCAAATGCCGGTTAAATGCTCCCGTTGGCTAGAGCCGCGGGAGTTTTTATTTTATGGAGGATGAGCGATGTCAGAGAAAGTTAGTAACGATGCGATTGTAAGAATATTTGATACCACGCTCAGGGACGGCGAGCAGTCTCCCGGAGCGAGCATGAACGTGGAGGAGAAAGTGGTCATCGCTCGCCAGTTGGAGAAGCTCGGCGTCGATGTGATCGAGGCCGGCTTCGCCGCTTCCTCGGACGGCGATTTCGAATCAGTGGAGCGGGTCTCCAAGGAAATCAAGCGGCCGATGGTGGTGAGCCTTGCGCGGTCGCAGGAGGGGGACATCAAGCGGGCGTTAAAGGCGGTCGAGCAGGCGAAGCATCCCGGCATTCACATCTTCATCGCCACTTCCGATATCCACATGAAACATAAACTAAGAATGTCGCGCAACGAAGTCCTCGACGCCGCGGTGTGGGCGGTGAGCTATGCCAGGAAGCACATCGACTACATCGAGTTTTCCGCGGAAGACGCCTCGCGCAGCGACCGGGACTTTCTGGCGCAGATATTCGGCGAGGTGATCCGCGCCGGCGCCAAGACCCTAAACGTTCCCGACACAACGGGCTACGCGGTCCCTGCGGAGTTCGGCTCGTTGGTGCGCTATCTCATCGAGCATACGGAGGGCGGCGATCGAGTCACCTGGAGCGCGCACTGCCACAATGACCTGGGGTTGGCCACCGCCAATTCCCTGGCTGCCGTCGCTAACGGCGCCAGGCAAGTCGAATGCACGATCAACGGCATCGGCGAGCGCGCCGGCAACACCTCGCTGGAAGAGGTCGTGATGGCGCTCAAGACTAGGAAGAATCTCCTTGGGCTCGATACCAACGTCGTCACCGAGCAGATCTATCCGACGTCTCGCTTGCTCTCGCAGATCACTGGTATCCCGATTCCCATCAATAAACCGATCGTCGGGGACAACGCCTTCGCGCACGAAGCCGGCATCCATCAGGACGGGGTTCTCAAGCAGAAGCTCACTTACGAGATCATGACGCCGGAGTCGATCGGCATCCCCGGCAACCGGCTGGTGATGGGAAAGCACTCCGGACGCCACGCGTTCGACGAGCGGCTCAAGGCTCTCGGTTTTAATTTGAATAAAGAGGACATGAACCGCGCCTTTCTCCGCTTCAAGGAGCTGGCGGATAAAAAGAAAGAGGTCTACGACGAGGACATCGAGGCGATCATCGCCGAGGAGATCCTACGGCTTCCCGGCCGGCCCGACCGCTACGAGCTGCTTTACCTCAACGTCAATTCCAGCTCGAACGCGATCCCGTCGGCCACGGTGAAGATGCGCGTGGATGGTCGGGAGTGCATGGATCACGCGACGGGCGACGGCGTCGTGGACGCCTGCTACAAGGCGATCTCGAAGATCGCCGGCTCGCGCTCCCGTCTGGCGCGCTACTCGGTCAAGGCGATCACCGGCGGGGCCGACGCCCAGGGTGAGGTCTCCTGCCTGATCGAGGACGGTGGAATCCGCGTTTCCGGACAGGGCGCGCACACGGACATCATCATGGCGAGCGCGCTGGCCTATATCAACGCTCTCAACAAGCTTGAGTATCGCAAGCACTATCGCCAGATGGTGGAGCGGGAGGGACCGTAAAAATAATTTTGAATGTTGAGTTTTGAATTTTGAATTGACGAGAAACAGAGGGGGAGGGTTGTGAATTATAAAATCGCGGTGCTGCCCGGGGATGGAATCGGGCCGGAGGTCGTTCGGGAAGGAACGCAGCTCTTAAGCCGCGCAGCCGCGCTATACGGATTCCAGGTGGAATTTGCAGAGGCGCTGGTCGGCGGCGCCTCGATCGACGCGCACGGCAAACCGCTCACCGATCCGGTTTTAAAGCTGGCGAAGCAAAGCGACGCGGTTCTTCTCGGCGCCATGGGCGGGCCAAAATGGGATGGGTTGGATTATTCCATCCGTCCCGAACGCGCGCTGTTGGCGCTACGCCAGGAGCTGGGTCTGTTCGCCAATCTTCGCCCGGTCAAGCTCTTTTCCGCTCTTGCCTCGGCCTCTACGCTCAGGCGCGAGGTGGTGGAGGGGACTGACCTTCTGGTCGTGCGAGAACTCACCGGCGGGATCTATTTTGGCCAGCCCAAGGGAGTGACCAAGCTTGCAGACGGGACCGAGCGTGGCGTGAACACGGAAGTCTACACCACGCCGGAGATCGAGCGCATCGCTCGCGTCGCCTTTGAGGCGGCGCGTAAAAGGCGCAACAAGGTGATCTCGGTGGACAAGGCCAACGTGCTGGAGGCAACGGAACTCTGGCGCAAGGTCGTGACCCGGGTGCATAAAGAGAACGGCTACGGCGACGTTGCTCTGGAGCACATGCTGGTGGATAACTGCGCGATGCAGCTCATCCGCGATCCCAAACAGTTCGACGTCATCGTCACAACCAATATGTTCGGCGACATCTTGAGCGATGAGGCGGCGATGCTGACCGGCTCTATCGGCATGCTCCCGTCGGCAAGCCTCGGCGGAAAAGTCGGGATGTACGAGCCGGTTCATGGCAGCGCGCCGGATATTACCGGTAAAGATATGGCCAATCCGCTGGCGACGATTCTGACCGTCGCTCTGATGCTGCGCCATTCGCTCGATCAAGGAAAGGCCGCAGACCGGATAGAAAAGGCGGTGCAGGAGGTGCTCGACGAGGGCTACCGAACGGCTGATATCCAAGAGAAGGGCTGCCGGCTGATAGGATGCAGGGAGATGGGCAAGCGGGTCAGGGAGAAAATAGGTTAAAGGGTTTCAGGGTTGAAGGGTTTAAGGGAATGAAGAAAGAGAAATATAATGTGGCGGTGGTGGGCGCTACGGGTGCGGTGGGGGAGCAGATGCGCGAGATTTTAGAGGAGCGGCTCTTTCCAGTGGATGAGCTGCGGCTGCTCGCCTCGGAGCGGTCCGCCGGCCAGCTCCTTG
>JAHFAP010000014.1:22323-27797 GCA_023250495.1 Deltaproteobacteria bacterium
GCGGTGGTGGGCGCTACGGGTGCGGTGGGGGAGCAGATGCGCGAGATTTTAGAGGAGCGGCTCTTTCCAGTGGATGAGCTGCGGCTGCTCGCCTCGGAGCGGTCCGCCGGCCAGCTCCTTGAGTTTCAGCAGAAGCAGATTCGCGTGGAGCGGCTCAAGGAGGACTCGTTTAGGGACATAGACATCGCGCTTTTTTCCGCTGGCAGAACAGTCAGCGAAAAGTTCGCCCCGCTCGCCGTCGCCTCCGGCGCGGTCGTCGTCGACAACAGCCCTCAGTTCCGTATGGAGGCTGATGTCCCGCTGGTTGTGCCGGAGGTCAACGCGCAGGAGATTCCCGGCTACAAAAATCGGGGTATCATCGCCAACCCGAACTGCTCTACGATCCAGATGGTCGTCGCCCTCAAGCCGATTCACGACGCGGCCCGAATCAAGCGCGTGATCGTCTCTTCTTATCAGTCGGCGTCTGGCGCAGGCCGCATGGCCATGGAGGAGCTGAGCCAGCAGACAGCGGCCCTGTTCAACGGGAAGGAGCTAAAAACAGAGAAGTTCCCCTATCAGCTCGCCTTCAACTGCATCCCTCACATCGACGTCTTCTTGCCGGGCGGCTACACCAAAGAAGAGATCAAGATGATCGATGAGACGCGGAAAATTTTAGGAGAGCCCTCTCTTCGCGTGACGGCGACTGCGGTGCGGGTGCCGGTCTTCTGCGGCCATTCCGAATCGGTGAACATCGAGACAGAGAGGAAACTCACTGCCAAAGATGTCAGGGCCATTCTGCGCGAAGCGCCGGGGATTCTGCTCTGCGACGAGCCTGAGAACAATGTCTATCCCATGGCGATCGATTCCGTCGGCAAAGACGCGACCCTGGTAGGAAGAATCCGCGAGGACGATTCCGTCCCCAACGGAATCAACCTCTGGATCGTTGCCGACAACCTGCGCAAAGGCGCCGCGCTGAATGCCATCCAGATCGCTGAGATTTTGATCAGGGATTATCTCTGAAATAGCTTTACGGTTAGCTTTCAGTGGCTGGCGTGAGTTTTGCTACAACCTAACGCCGTGCCGTGGAGCTGCGGGCGGCGCCTCCCGTCGTGCCGTGCTTTGCAGACACCCACTTTTCTGCCAGAGCCTTGAGCGCAGCGCCCGCCTCGGACCAGTTGTGAAGGATCGCAGGATCGAAGTCTGCACCATTTGGCCAGACCAGCGTGTGAACCTCTGGATCGATCCGGACCTGATCGAAAAGCGACGAGTCCTGTAGGGGGCCATACATTTCGCCCTGGAGTACGGGACGGAAATCGACGACTTGAGAAGTCCCATCGTCGAAATGCACGCGCAGGGTGAATGGAGCTACTTTATCGAACGAGACAACCCGATAGATGTCATGAACCATAGGCGGCCCCTCACTTTAACGGTTCGATCTTAACAGGTGGGTGGCCCTGCTGCAACGACCGCCAGTTCGACAGAAGCTCTTTTTGATGAAGTTCTGCCCAGGCCAGCACAAGGCGCTCCTGAGGCCTTGGAAGGGAACCAGCCAAACGCTCGATCGTCTCAATACTGTAGATTCCCACCTGGTCTTGATAGTACGCGTGGAAGTGAGGCATTTGATGGGATCCACCAGCCTCAACGTACATGCGGATAATGATTCCGAAGAACCTAGAAACCTCTGGCATTATTTATCCATTCGTCGGCCATGTAACGCCTAATCTCAGCCGTCACTGTTAAGCGATCGGCCAGAAGCGCGGAATTGAGCCGAAAGACAATAACGTAAGCCAGGCCCCGACCTCTCCTAACCGGCACGACAACCTCTGCAAAGGCGCCGCCCCCAACGCCATCCAGATCGCGGAGATACCGATACGGGATTATATCTAGGTAGAGGCAGGTAAGGTTTGAGAAAGCGACATTTCGTACCTACAGTCTACTGGGCACGGAAAATAACCTTCCTACCTCTTTCGTTGAAGGCGACTTCCTCAAAAGAGTTAAAAATCGTCTGCCTTCCCAATAAGTTGAAGCCGACTCTGAGCTCGTCCGAGAAGGCAACCAAGGCGCGGACCTTCACGTCTCCGATCTGAAGGGGGAGTCGGAAGAGATACGAAAGTATAAAATTCCCATCGGCGGCCTTGAGCATCTTTGATTGGCCCTGCTCTTTTTTTATTTGCAGGGCATCCAGAATCTCGCTTCGAAAGATCGAACAGAAGGCTCCGGAATCGACATAAGCCTCAGTTTTAAAGGCCAAACTCCGGCTGAAGAGGGTGACAGGAATGATTGGGACGAAGCGCCCGCCAAACCGCGTGTAAGGAAAAATTACAGAACGCACTCAAGCTCTTCTTTGGTGGGTATCGGCGCGACAAACGGGGTAGCTTTGGGATAGTTTAAATGGACCTTCTGGATGAGTCCTGGGAGTTTTTTCTTTTTTCCTATGCCGACGAGTTTTCCTTCTGCCAGCACAATCCATTGACCGCCATTCTCTCGAACTAGCCGATTGAAGTGTTTCCTAAAATAACGGTCATCGGGATCGGAATAGATCCGTTTCCGACCGTTTTTTCTTGCCTTTTGCATGCCGACTTGCCTCAAAAATACAGTTAGCACGGCCGCTTGGTTCCGTCAATCCATGCGGATCCTCCAGCTCGGCCTGAATGATGCTATTGCTTCCGCAAAGGCGCCCCTCTGAATGCAATCCAGACCGCGGAGATTTTGGTTAGAGATTATCTGTAAGATGTACGGCGAGCCGCACTCCTGGCTTGATCCAAGATTGTCAAGACTGAAAGGCCTGACCCCAGATACGCCAAGTTGGCTTTAGCCGTTTGTGCCGTGTTAGCTGAAGTGTGGTATTCAGACCTAGCCCTTATCTCCCGGCTTTCTAGCTGTTGTGATACGCTGGCACACCGATTCAATGATTTTCCTAGCATCCAGGGTGCTATAGGGTGCTAGGTCGTCCAATGTTTTCCGTAGAATTGGTTCTACTTCATCTACATGGTTTTTCAAATCAGCTAGCTTCTGCAATTTGGGTGAACTCGTGGACTGCTCATATATACTACGCAAAGACGCGATCCTTACCGCGATCAGGTTCAGTAATGCCAGACCCTCCTCGGCAAGTTTGATTGCACAGAAAGCTGGTATTCTAAGGTTGTAGACTTTCTCAGTTACCTGTGTGTAAGTCTCCTGCTCTGATGCACTTGGGTCGAATCGTTCATTAGCAGATTCATCCAATTCTTCCAAAAACTTCCCTAGTTCGGCAAGCTCCTCTTCAACTTCGGAGAGTCTCCGGGCGTATCTGTCCAGCGCCGACTCATCAGACTTGTAGTCACTAGATGATGTCATTTCGGTTCGCGCCTTTTCTTTAACCCGCTTCCACCATCCCGCCATTTCAAATCTCCACAGAATCGTGCCCACTTCGTGTAACCTATCGCGTATTTGCGAAGTGGCGAGGGCACTTGGGCGAGTACGGCGAACTGTAAACACGCCATTAGGCGAACCACGCGGGCATGTTAGTCGACGAAAGTGAGCTGCCCTGCATAATCAGGTACGTCTTTGCGCAGCGGTGTAGCATATGATTCCGGCAAAATAACCCGGCGTACATCGTCCAGCTTGAAGTTAAGATTTCCCAGCATTCGCCACTCACGCTCCATATAATAGTTCTCAGGATCTTCATCTGATTTCGCGTCGTCAAAAAACTTTAAGAAGCTGAAGATATGGAAGTCGAGGAATCGCCGTAGGTCAAAGAATCGATGGAAATCTGCAGGCACTCCGGATGGGTCTTGTTGCTGTTGGAACAGAGTTAAAACGAGGTCGTGGTACTCGCCGATCATCTTGTCGAAATACGCTGCCCGAGGAACCCTATCCGAGAAAGCCTCTGGACCGATGGTGCGTGAGCGTTCGAAGGCCTCCTTACGTCTGTTCCGGTCCGAAAGGTCGTTAGGAACACTTACCGTAGAGTTCCTAGCGATATAGAAAACCGGATTGGCACCCTTTCGAACCAAAAATGACTTAAGGAAGGACAAGCCGAAACGGCTGTACTTACCAATGTGGACGTCCAGGTCACCGGCCGGAATATCGGAAAAACAGATGACTTGCGGGGAGTACATCTCATTCTCACTGATTCGCGCTTTGCCGTTTACGACCAAATTTGCAGAAACATTAGGGTTGTGGGGTGGATGGGTAAGCCAGCCTGAAGTAAGAATCTTGACTAGGAGTGAGTATTGGTCCTCCGTAGTTGGCAGGTTTTTCCCCACAAAATGGGTTAACTCTTTTGAGACGTATCGCTGTGCTGGAGACATCTATCTGCTCGAATGCCCAAGCAGTTTCCGCATGCTTCGGAGATCGGTGTCACCTTGTGACAAATGCCTGGTAAAACCATGTCTTAGGGTATGAACAGTTATCAAAAACTCCCCGTCGCCGAGCAAATCATAAAGCAAATTGGTGCTCTGTCAAGGAAATTCATCGAAGGAGGGCGGAATGGCGGAGGGGCTATTGCTAGGCTCGTCTCTGTGATCTAGCTTATTTGACAGCACTGATTGTATGGTGGGAAAATCACGTCGCTTGGCAGGCGAGTGATTTTTACCGCGATAAATTCTTGAGGGGCAAGACGGTAGATGGCTAAGGCCTTTGACATCTCGACTATCGCCCGTGGGGCGCGGATTCGGAGGTCGCCGTTCTTCGAGGCGACGCAGCGCTATGGTTGCAAGAGCTACACGGTTTACAACCACATGTTCCTTCCCAGCTACTACGACGACCCGGTCAAGGAATACTGGAAGCTCATCCAAGACGTAACGCTCTGGGACGTGAGCGTCGAGCGCATCGTGGAGATTACCGGTGCGGATGGCTTTACCCTCACGAACATGCTCACGCCGCGAGACTTAAGCCAATGCCGCGTCGGCCAAGCGAAGTACGTGCTCATCACGGCCGAAGATGGCGGGATCATCAACGATCCGGTGCTCCTGCGCCTGGGAGAGAATCATTTCTGGCTCGCGCTGGCCGATAGCGATGTGCTGCTCTGGGCCAAAGCTCTGGCGCTAAGCCAGGGGATGAAAGTCGAAATCAGCGAGCCGGATGTTTCTGCGTTGCAGGTGCAGGGCCCGAAATCAAAGCAGGTGATGCAGCGGCTCTTCGGAGAGCGGATTCTAGGAATGCCTTACTACCACTTCATCGAGACGGAGTTGGATGGGATTCCCCTGGTCGTGACGCGCACCGGCTGGACGGGGGAGGTGGGCTACGAGATTTTTCTGCGCGACGGAACTCGCGGCGTGGAGTTGTGGGAAAAGGTGATGGAGGCGGGCAGGCCGCACAACATAGGGCCGACTGGTCCGTCGGACATCCGCCGCATCGAGGCGGGGATACTCAACTATGGCATCGACATGACTCTTGCCGAAAACGCTTACGAGGTTGGTTTGGGTCGGCTAGTGGATTTGGATAAACAGGCGGACTTCATTGGCAAGGCGGCACTCAAGCGCATTAAGGCCGAAGGCGTCAAGCGCAAGCTG
>JAHFAP010000123.1 GCA_023250495.1 Deltaproteobacteria bacterium
ATCCCTATACCGAAGAGCCTGCCGAGAGCCGGTTTTCTTGTGCAGAACTTTCGCGCCTTGGCCTTCCGTGTAAGTCGATCCCGAGACCTTTGTCCCCGTCGTTTAATGAAGGAGGGCTAAGATGGGCGCGAAGTTATATGTGGGGAATCTTTCCTATTCGGTCGTCGAGGCGAAGCTTGAAGAGCTTTTCGCCCAGCACGGCAAGGTGGTGAGCGCCAGGGTCATCACCGACAAGTTCAGTGGCCGCTCCAAGGGCTTCGGCTTTGTCGAGATGGGCTCGGATGAGGAGGCGGAGCGCGCCACAGCCGCCCTGAACGGCACCGAGTTCGAGGGTAGGAGCATCGTCGTGAGCGAGGCGCGGCCGCAGCAGCCCCGTCCGCCTCGGGGCGGAGAGGGTGGGGGCGGAGGCTATGGCCGCGACCGGCGCTAGGGGTTGGTGATCGGCCGGCTCGCCGTGGGATGGAAGAGGCCCAGGGATGAGCCGCGAGTCAGGCGCCGATCAGTTTGAGAAACTCCTTCTCGTCGAGGAGCTTGATGCCCAACTCTTTCGCCTTGGCGAGTTTTGATCCGGGATCAGCGCCCGCAATAACATAATCGGTATTGCGGCTCACGCTCGAGGCGACGCGCCCTCCCAGAGCCTCGATCCGCTTCTGCGCCTCGCTGCGAGATATGCTCTCCAAACTCCCGGTCAGGACGAAAGTGGACCCCGTGAGCTTCCCCTCTTTCTTCGGCTGTTTCCTAAAGTGGATTCTTGCCTTGAGGAGCTTGTCGATCACCCAGCGATTTTCTTTTTGAGCAAAGAAGCGCGCGATGCTCTTGGCCACCTCCGGCCCGATCTCCCGCACCTCGGTGAGCTTCTCCTCAGAGGCCTCCATAATGGTGTTCAGGTCGCTCAAGTGGTCGGCCAGCAGCTTGGCCGTTGCTTCCCCGACGTGGCGGACCCCGAGCGCGGTGAGAAATCGCGGCAGGGTTGAGTCCTTGCTCCGCTCCAGGGCATCCAGGAGATTCTGCGCCGACTTCTCGGCCATTCGCTCCAGGCCGGCCAGCTCCTCCTTGGTCAGGGCGTAGAGGTCCGCGATATCCTTCACCAGCCCGCGCTCGACCAGTTGGTCGATCAGCTTCTCGCCCAGCCCCTCGATGTCCATGGCGCCGCGCGATCCGAAGAATTTGAGACTCTCCTTCAGCTTGGCGGCGCACGCGAGGCCGGAGCAGCGGTAGGCGGCCTCCCCTTCTTCGCGATAGACCGTGGCGCCGCACACCGGACAGCGCTCCGGCATCTTGAACTTCCGCTCCTTGCCGCTTCGCTTTTCTTTGACGACCTCGACCACGTAGGGGATCACATCGCCGGCGCGCTCCACCACGACGGCGTCGCCGATGCGAATGTCTTTGCGCTCCACTTCATCCATGTTGTGCAGCGAGGCGCTCTTGACCGTGACGCCGCCGACTGCGACCGGCTCGAGGCTCGCCACCGGCGTGAGCGTGCCGGTGCGCCCGACCTGGGCCTGGATGTCGAGGATGCGCGTGGTTGCCTGGCGCGGCTTGAATTTGTAGGCGACGGCCCAGCGCGGCGAACGGGCGATCTCTCCCAGGCGGTGCTGTAGCTCCAGGCTGTTGACTTTGATGACCAGACCGTCGATCTCGTACGGAAGCTGTTCGCGGCGCTGTTCCGTCTTCTCGTGCAGCGCGAAGATCTCCTGGAGGCTGTGACAGAGACCGAGGAGCGGGACCGGTTTCAGCCCCCATTCTTTCAGCGCCTGGAGGAAGTCGGCGTGCGCGGCGAAGCCGGCGCCGGTGATTTCTCCCATCCCGTGACAGAAGATGTCCAGCGGGCGCTTCGCCGTCGTGGTCGAGTCGAGCTGTTTGAGCGAGCCGGCGGCGGCGTTGCGCGGGTTGGCGAAGACCGGCTCGCCCGCTTCCTCCCGTTCGCGGTTGAGCTTCTGAAACGCCGCGCGCGGGAGAAAGACTTCTCCCCGCACTTCCAAGCGGCCCGGCGCGCGTCGCTTCGGGCGGTGGAGGCTGAGCGGGACGGACCGGATGGTTTTCAGGTTCAGCGTGATATCTTCCCCGTCGATTCCGTCCCCACGCGTGGAGCCAACCGTGAGCCGTCCCTGCTGGTAGACCAGCTCCACAGCCACCCCGTCGATCTTTGGCTCCACCACGTATTCGATGGGCTGAGCGGTCTTGAGGAAGCGCTGGATCCTCTCCTCAAACTCCTCCATCTCTTCGCGATCGTTGGCGTTGTTGAGCGACAGCATCGGCAGGGTGTGGCGCACGGTGGCGAATTTCTCCAACGGCGGCGCGCCCACTCTTTGCGTGGGCGAATCAGCAGAGGCGAGGTCGGGATACTTCTTCTCCAGTTCAACCAATCTGCGGAACAGGCGATCGTACTCGGCGTCGCTGACGAGCGGATCATCGAGCACGTAATACTGACGGTTGTGCTTCTCGATCTCCTGACGGAGATGAAGGATCTCTTTCTTGATCTGTTCCTTGGTCATGGGAAATGTAGCTGTCAGCTGAGAAGCTATCAGCACTCAGCTAAAAGATTCAAGCTGAATGCTGAGAGCTGATGGCCGATAGCTGAGAGCTACTTTAGATTGACCCCTCTGTGGCAGTATGTTAACTAATTTTTATGGTGAGAATCTCCATTTTCGGAGCTCTTTCTCTAGCCGTCTTGGCCGCCTGTGCCCCTTCGGCACCCCAGCTCCAGGAACCGCCCAAAGAGCTTGTCTGGGAGCCTGAGCCTCCTTTTCGCCGGGAACAGAAGGTTGAGGTTCCACCGGAGGCCAACGCCATGGCCCATTTCGCCGCGGGACAGATACTGTTGGGAGAGGGGGAATTCGGGCAGGCGCTGGCGGAATATGAGGCCGCAGCTTCAGCCGATCCGTCCAATGCGTTCCTGCGATTCCGTTTGGCCACGCTCTACCTGCGCAAGGGTGACCTGAAAATGGCCCTGAAACAGGCCGAAGAGGCGTCCCGTCTGGCGCCTGACTGGGTCGATAGCCGTCTGCTTCTGGCGGGGCTGTACTCTTCTATGGGAGAAGACGCCAAGGGGCTGCGGGAGTATGAAGAGGCGCTGCGCATCGATCCGGAGAACCAGGAGGCCCTGCTCTATCTGGGGGCGCTGGAGCTCAAGCTCGGCGATCACGAGAAGGCGACGCAGAGCCTCAATAAACTCCTCGCCTTAAATTCCAGCTCCGTGTTGGCGCACTACTATCTCGGCAGGGTCAAGGCCAAGGGCCAGCTTTACCTGGCAGCCGAGGAGAGCTACCGCAAGGCGCTGGAGCTCAATCCCAAATCCGAGGCGGTGCTGATGGACCTGGCTCTGGTCTATGAGTTCCAGGGGAAGACGGAGGAGGCGACTCAGACCTATCAAAAGATCCTCCAACTCGATCCCAAAAATGTCTGGGCGACCAAGAGACTGGGCGACCTGTACGTAGGACAGAACAAGCTCGACGAGGCCCTCAAGCAGTTCCAGACGCTCGAGGGGGTTGAGGCCGATCCCCGCGAGGCGCGAACAAAAATCGGCCTCATCTATTTTGAGCGAGGGGATTTTGAGCGCGCCGTCACCGAATTCAACCTGGTGCTGGCTTCCGATCCGGAGAACGACCGCGTTCGCTACTACCTCGGCTCGACCTATTCAGAGATGAAAGCCGCGGATCGGGCCCTGGAGGAGTTCTTGCGGATTCCGGAAAAAAGCGAATACTTCGCCGACGCCCGCCTTCAGCTCGCCTACCTCTACGACCAGCGCAACGAGCTCCCCAAGGCGATCGAGGCGGTCCAGCAGGCGCTGCGGAAAAAGCAGGACCAGAAGGAGATCTTGAACCTGCTGGCCTCTCTGTACCGCAAGGCCAAGGACTACCCCAAGGCGATTGAGACGCTGGAGAAGGTGGTCGTCTTGGATCCTAAGAGCGATCAGGCCCATTTTCAGCTCGGTGCGACGTACGACGAGAGCAAGAACAGAGAGAAGATGATCGAGCAGATGAAAATCGCCATCGAGCTGAACCCGCAGAATGCCGCGGCCCTGAACTACCTCGGTTACACCTGGGCCGAGATGGGCGCGCGCTTGGATGAGGCCGAGAGTCTGATTCTCAGGGCGCTCAAGGTCGAGCCCAACGAGGGGGCTTACATCGACAGCCTGGGATGGGTTTATTACCAGAAAGGGGATTATCAGCGGGCGGTGCAGGAGCTGGAGCGGGCGGCGGAGATGATCAATGACGACCCTACCATCGTCGAGCATCTCGGCGACGCCTATGAGAAGGTCGGTAAGGTGGACAAAGCTCTGCAACGCTACCGCGACGTCCTGAAGAGATCGAAAGAAGAAGAGCAGATCCAGCGGGTTCGGGGAAAGATCAAACTTTTGGAGCGAAGAATTTGACCTCGCCGCGCCGTGAGGGAAAGGATGCTTGGCTGCCAGGCTTTAGGTATCTGATCCTCACGGGAGCATTGGCGGTGCTTTGGAGCTGTGCTTGGCTGACGCGTCAAGCCTCGCCGCCCGAGAGTCTTCCGGAGGAACACCGCGCTACCCAGGAGTTGGTTCAAACTCTCGTCCAGAGGAGTGGTGAGCTTCGATCTCTACGTGCTTTGGCCAGCGTTTATTACTCCGGGTCAGACGGCAAGGGAGGGTTCCAGGAGGTCATTTTAGTTCACCGGCCGGACCGGCTGCGCCTGGAAACGCTTTCTCCCATGGGAGCTATCCTGATCGTGACGGCAGACGCGGACGAGATGGCAGGATTCCATCCGCGCGAGGGACTCTTCTACCGCGGCAGGAGCTCCCGGCAGAACCTCTACCGTTACACCCAGATCCCCCTGGGGCTTGGAGAATTGACCTCCGTTCTGATGGGGCTGCCGCCGCTTCCGACTCAGGGCCCATGGGACAGCGACGGCCGCTCGATCATTCGAGACCTGGGCGGCGGCTGGAAGGAAGCGATCAGCTTCCATCCAACTCTGTGGTTGCCCACCAAGTGGCAGCGGTCGAATCCGGAGGGAAGAGTCGAGCTCAGCGCCCAGTTCAGCGATTTTTCCTCCACGCCTGCCGGACTTTTTCCACTGAAGATAGTTCTTCAGGCTCCGCTCCAGCAAAGACGGTTAGAGATTAGCTACCAGTATCCTGAGCTTAACGTGGATCTTTCGCCTGTCCTGTTCGTCCAGCAGAAGCCCGAAAATGCGCGAGAACTGCCGCTGGACTCGCTGGGAGGGTGATCCGTGAGATTCACGAGCATTTTTGCGGCGGTTGTCTTTTCAGCGCTGTTCGCGCTGCCCGGCGATGTGTACAGTCAATCGGCGGAAAAACCGGTCACCGGCGACTGGCTGCTCTTTCACAGTCTGAGCGACCCCGAGCAGCTCAATCCCCTCACGAGCAACGACGCGGCGGCGAGCGAGGTTCTCGGGTATATCTTCGAGAGCCTTCTTACGCTCGACCCGCGCACTCTGGAGCTCAAGCCGATGATTGCCGAGTCGCGGCCAACGATCTCGAAGGACAAACTGATCTATACTTTTAAGATTCGTCGGGATGTTCATTTCCAGGACGGTCGGCCGGTCACCGGAGAAGATGTCCTGTTCAGCATCAAGGCGATCAAGTGTCCCCTGGTCGATGCTCCCTTTCTCCGCGTCTACTACAACTCGGTGGTGGACGCGCAGCTCCTCGATCCCTACACCATCCGATTCGTGACTAAGGAGCCTTATTTCCTCAATGAGAGTGTTCTCGGAGAAATCTCTGTCCTGCCCCGCCATTACTACGATCCGGACAATCTCCTCAAGAACGTCGGCGTGCGCGACCTGCTCCAGGATCCTTCCCGGCTCGCCGACAACGTGAAGCGGTTTGCGGAAGGTTTCAACAAAAGCTACAGCCGCAACCCGATGGGCAGCGGACCCTATAGGTTCGGCGGATGGAAGACCGGCCAGGAGGTAGAGCTGGTGCGTGATCCGAACTACTGGGGCCAAGGAAAGGCGGGCATCGACCAGCCGCACCTCGACCGCTTCAGGTTCCGCATCATCAATGACCTGGACGCGGCTCTCGTTCGGTTGAAGAGCGGCGAGCTCGACGCGATGGAATTAACGCCGATCCAGCACGTGCGCGGAACGAGCAGTGAGAGGTTTAAGAGTCAGTTTCAGAAACTCGAATACTACAGCCCGAGCTATTCCTACATCGGCTGGAACAACTCCAGTCAAATTTTCAGCGACAAGCGCGTGCGACAGGCGATGACCTACTTCACCAACCGGCAGCAAATGGCCAAAACCATACTCTTTGGGTTGGGGCAGGTCATCGACGGGCCGATTTACTTTTTCCGCCCCGAATACGACAAAGGGCTCTACAGCTATCCCTACGATCCGAAAAAGGCCCTGGCGCTTCTTCAGGAAGCCGGCTGGCGCGACTCGGATGGCGACGGCGTGGTGGACAAGGTCATCGACGGCAAAAGAGTCCCCTTACGCTTCGAGATCAAGTTTAACTCTGGCAATACCGTGCGCAAGAGCGTCGCGCTTACGCTTCAAGACGAGCTGAAAAAGCACGGCATCGCGGCCACGGTTCGTGAGCTGGATTGGACGATTTTTCTCGACGACGTGAAGAACCACAAGTTCGACGCCGTCATCCTGGGCTGGTCCATGCCGATCAGAGAGCCGGACGAGTTCCAGGTGTGGCACTCCTCGCAGGCGGCCAATAAAGGGTCGAACCATATCAGCTACAAGAATGGCCGCGTGGATAAGATCCTGGAGGATTACCGCCGCGAATTCGATGCCAAGAAGCGAATCGAACTCTACCGCGAGTTTCAGCGGATTCTCAACGACGAGCAGCCTTATACGTTTCTATTTGCCCGCAAGTCGGTGGCTGCAGTGCAGAGACGCTTTCGCGGCGTAGAGGTTCTGCCGGGAGGGATTCGCCCGCTGGAGTGGTGGGCTCCGCCTTCCGCGCAGAAATATAGCTCTAGAGTTACAGCCAACTAACGCGGCCAAGGATGGTCTCCTACCTCTCACAGCGCGTTGCCCTGTTGATTCCGACCTTCATAGGGGTCACGCTGATCGGGTTCCTGATCATGCGCCTTGCCCCAGGCGATCCGGCAGAGCTTCGGGCGGCCGGAGGGCTGAGGGGGGCAGCCGGGGCAGGGATTTCGCTTGAGAAGCGCGGCGTGGTCGATCAGGCTCTGGTTGAATGGCGGGCGCTCTATGGCCTCGACAAGCCGCTGCATGTTCAGTATTTCGTCTGGCTGCGCAATCTCTTCCGACTCGATTTCGGCAACTCTTTCAAAGATAGCCAGCCGGTTTGGGGCAAGATCCTCGAACGGCTTCCAGTCACAGTCAAGCTTGAATTTTTTTCGATTCTCCTCGTCTACCTCGTCGCCATACCTTTGGGCATCTACTCGGCGACCCATCCGAATTCCGTCGGCGACCAGACGACTACCCTGGCAGCTTTTGTCCTTTTCTCCGTCCCTTTGATTTGGGCGGCGACGATGGCGATTGTTTTTCTCTGCGGTGGCGATTTTCTCTATTTGTTCCCTCCAGGGGGGCTCATGTCGATCGACTATGCTCCGGAATGGCCGCTGTGGGAAAAGATCAGGGATCAAACCTGGCACCTGTTTCTCCCGGTCGTTTTGCTTTCCTATGACGGGTTTGCCGGGCTGTCGCGCTACATGCGCTCGAGCATGCTCGAGGCGTTGGGTCAGGATTTTGTCCGCGTTGCCAGAGCGAAAGGGCTCTCGGAGCGCGTGGTGATTTTGAAGCACGTCCTGCGCAATTCTCTGATTCCGCTCGTGACGATCCTGGCCTCCATCCTCCCCAGCTTGATCGGCGGCAGCGTCATTATCGAGACCATTTTTTCCATCCCTGGCCTGGGGCAACTCGGCTTTGAGGCGGTCCTGGCGCGCGACTACCCGACGGTCTTGGCGCTGTTTACGGCAAGCGCGCTGTTAACGCTGATTGGTATTCTGCTGTCGGACATCTTGCTTGCGGTGGTTGATCCTCGCATCGCCTTCGGACGCAGAGGGCAGTAAATATGGCGCCAGAGGACAATCGGGAACAGGTCGCGACGGAGAGGGCGGTAGGGATGAGCTTGGCAACTGGCCCGAGCGAACGGAGCCAAGGACAGTGGTCCGGGGTTTGGAAGCAGTTGAAGCGCAATCGACTCGCGATGGCGGGGCTCTACGTGGTCTTTTTCCTGCTGACGCTGGCCGTGGCTGCCGATTTTGTCGCTAATGACAAGCCGTACTATATGGTCTACCACGGCCGGAGCTATTTCCCGCTCTTTCGCAGCACGCTCGTCAAACTCGGATTGGCGAAGTGGCCTGCCGAAATTCTCAACGCCGATTTCAAAACGCTCGATGCCGAGCGCATCCTCTTTCCTCCCGTTTCCTATGAGCCGAGCGACATCGATCTAACTGCTCCTTTCGAATCCCCTTCAAGCAAGCACTGGCTCGGCACGGACAAGCTTGGCCGGGATGTCATGGCCGGTCTCATTCACGGCTCGCGGATATCTCTCTCCGTGGGTTTCGTGGCGGTGGGCATCGCATTGACAATCGGGGTCGTTCTTGGAGCGCTGGCCGGCTTCTTCGGCTCCTGGGTCGATCTCATCATCTCCCGGATCTTTGAGGTCATGCTGACGATGCCGACATTTTTTCTGCTGATCACGATAGCCGCTCTGCTGCCGCCGAGCATCTTTCTCACCATGGCGATCATTGGCTTGACGGGCTGGGTAGGTATCGCGCGTTTTACTCGGAATGAATTTTTAAAGATCCGGAACTTAGATTTCGTCACTGCGGCCATCGCTTTGGGCGTCTCGTCTCGCAAGGTGATGTTTCGTCATATCTTGCCCAACGCCCTCGCGCCGGTCATGGTTTCAGTCGTGCTTGGGATCGCGGGGGCGATTTTGATCGAGTCGAGCTTGAGCTTTCTTGGCATCGGTGTGCCGGCCGATACCGTGACCTGGGGCTCGATCCTCAACGAAGCGCGCAGCAATACCTTCGCATGGTGGCTGGCGCTCTTTCCCGGGGCGGCGATTTTTATTACAGTGCTCTCCTACTATCTGGTCGGCGAGGGGCTGCGGGACGCGCTGGATCCGAGGCTGAGGGGCTCCAAGTAGAGGAGGGAGTATGAGGAGAGTTTTCATTGCGCTTTT
>JAHFAP010000015.1:0-26114 GCA_023250495.1 Deltaproteobacteria bacterium
CTTTCTCAAGATCGGCACGGACGGCAAAGTCACGTTCTTCTGCGGCCAGGCCGAGATGGGTCAGGGGGCGCACAACGCGCTCGCTATGTTGATCGCCGAGGAGCTCGAGGTCGATTTCAAGAACGTGCGCATCGAGCAGGGCGGCATCGATTCCGCTTTCGGCAATCCGCGCTACATCGGCTTCAAAGCTGTGGGCGGTTCTCAGGCTACCGGAGGGAGTTCCAGCGTGCGCAACGTCGGCGTGCCGGTGCGCCGGGCCGGCGCGTCCGCACGCTACATGCTGACCGCCGCCGCCTCCGAGAGGATGAAGGTCAGTCCGCTCGAGTGCGTCGCCGAAAAAGGCTGGGTGATCCACCAGCCGAGCGGCAAGAAAGTCTCATACGGCGCGGTCGCTTCGGAGGCGGCAAAAATGGTGACGCTGGATGATCCGGTCCTGAAGAAGCCCTCCGAGTTCAAGATCATCGGCAAAGCCACCGAGCGCCACGATATCCCGCTCAAGGTCAACGGCCAAGCGATCTACGGCATCGACGTCAAGCGCCCCGGCCTGCTCACCGCGGTGGTGGCGCGCTGCCCGGTCTTGGGCGGCAAGGTAAAGAGCTTCAACGCCGACAAGGCGATGCAGGTCAAGGGCGTGAAGAAAGTCGTTCAGATCAGCTCGGGCGTGGCGGTGGTCGCCGACAGCTTCTGGGCGGCGACGAAGGGGCGCGACGCGCTCGAGATCGCCTGGGACGAGGGGCCGATGGCGACGGTGAGCTCGCCGGAGCTCTACCGATCATGGACGGAGCTTGCCAAAGGCAGCACGGCTGCGGAGCGGCTAAAAGTGGGTGACGTCGGCGCGGCGCTCGCCAGCGGCGCAAAGCGTGTCGAGTCGGTGTACGAAGTGCCGTTCCTCGCGCACGCTTGCATGGAGCCGATGAACGCGACCGCGCATTTCAAGGGCGACTCGGTCGAGATCTGGGCGCCGACCCAGGCGCAGTCGTGGAACCAGCACTGGGTTTCCCAGCTCACCGGCCTGAAGCCGGAGGCGATCACGATCCATACAACCTATCTCGGCGGCGGCTTCGGCCGCAGACTCGAGAGCGACTACGTCGTAGAAGCGGTGGAGACTTCGCGCGCCGCCGGCAACGTGCCGGTCAAGGTGGTCTGGACGCGCGAGGACGACACGCGGCACTCTCCGTATCGTCCGGCGTCGCACAACGTGCTTTCCGCGGCGCTCGACGCCAATGGCATGGTGATAGCCTGGCGCCACCGCATCGTCGGCGCCTCGATCCTCAAGTATTTCAAAACTTTCAGCCACCTCCTGCGTAGCGACGGGCTCGATCCCACCTCGGTGCAGGGAGCGGCCGATTATTTCCCCTATGACATTCCCAACGTCTACGTCGACTACGTCAACAACAACCCCGGCGTGCCCTCGGGATTCTGGCGCTCGGTCGGCAACTCGCAGAACGGCTTTATCCTGGAGAGCTTCGTCGACGAGCTGGCGCACGCGGCCGGCAAGGATCCCTACCAGTACCGCCGCCAGCTCCTGGCGAAACCGCTCGCCGCGAGATTGCGCGCCGTACTCGACCTCGCGGCTGAGAAGGCGGGCTGGGGCAAGCCGCTGCCCGCGGGCGTGCACCGCGGCATCGCCGCGCACTTCGCCTACGGCAGCTACTGCGCTCAGGTAGCGGAAGTCTCGGTGGCGAAAGAGGGGGCGGTGAAGGTGCATCGCGTGGTGGCGGCCATCGATCCCGGATGGGTCGTCAATCCCGACACCTTGGCGGCGCAGACCGAAAGCGGAATCATCTACGGCTTGACCGCTGTGCTCTACGGCGAGATCACCGTCAAAAACGGCCGCGTCGAGCAGTCGAACTTCAACGACTACAAGATGCTGCGCATGGAGGAGACGCCGAAGGTCGAGGTGCACATCCTGCAGGGGCAGGGCGACCAGGGCGGCGCCGGCGAGCCCGGCACGCCGCCGATCGCGCCCGCGGTGTGCAACGCGATCTTCGCCGCGACCGGCAAGCGCATCCGCAAGCTCCCGATCAAGCCCGAGCTGCTGCGCGCCTGACCATTTTGGATTTTCGAAAGGAGGGAGAAACGTGACACCCCAATACGAAATGTTGATGGAATTGCTGCAGCATCGGATGAGCACGCGCAAGCTGAAGCCCGATCCGCTTCCTGAAGGCGCCATCGACAAGATCCTCGAGGCGGGCCGCTGGGCCATGTCAGGCGCGAATGCTCAACCCTGGGAATACGTCGTGGTTACCGACCCCGCCGTAAAAAAGGCGCTGTTTGAAAACTATCGCAACGAACTGGACGAATATAATTTCTGGATGGAGCAGATGAGGGCGCCGGAGCTGCGCCATCCGGCGTTTCATGTCATCGGCGACGCCAAGGAGCAGCTGCGCAAGCTCAAGGCGCGACCCGGCTGGGACGAGGCGCCCGCGCTGATCGTCGTTCTCGGCGACGGCCGGAGACAGTGGGCGACCGTGATGGGCGGACACACATTCGGCCGCCACCAAACTCATTTCACCGACGCCTTAGCCAACACGTGCACCCTGATGCATCTCGCCGCCGCGACCATGGGCTTAGGCACTCAATGGGTCACGATTCACATTGAAGAAGGCTTCAAGAAAGTGCTTGGCGTGCCCGAGGTCATGACGCTGTACCTAATCATTCCTGTCGGCTATCCCGACATGGCGCCCAAAGAGGGGTTTCGCCGGCCGCTGTCGGAGATCACGCACCACAACAAGTATGACCGGAGCAAGTTCATGTCCAACGAGCAGATCGTCGAGTACATCTATGAGCTTCGGGGCAAGACCATGCCGAAGTACATCAAGGCGCCTGGGGCCGAAGGCGACATCCACCGCTGACCAGCGCTGCCCGCTAATCACATAATCGCTGCGGTCTTGACACGCGGGAAGTGGCCGACTAGATTCCGAAGCGATTGCTGCAAACCTTTGCGCCGATCGCTCATTCGATCCCGGAGGAAGTATGGCATCACCAAGCCGAGCGGGCGCGCCCGCCTTCGACGCCGCCGAGCTCGACGAACTGAAGCGCACGCTGGTCACCGCCTGCCACATCCTTGATCACGAAGGCATCACCGACGGCTACGGTCACGTCAGCGCGCGCGTGCCGGGCACGGCGGCTTTCTTGACCATCGCCAACGTGAGTCCCGGCTGCGCGACTTTGGAGCGGCTGATCATGCTGGACTGTGACGGGAAATATCTGGGAGGGGCGGAGACCCCGCCCAACGAGTGGCCGATCCACGCTTGCGTGCTGAAAGCCCGCCCCGACGTGATGAGCGTCTGTCACACGCACTCGGTATGGAGCACGCTCTTCAGCGTGCTTCCCATCAAGCTTAGGCCGCTGCACCATTACGGGAAGTTTCTATCTGCTGACGGCCCGCCGGTCTATGAGGCCGCGGGACTCGTGCGCACGGTGGAGCGCGGCAAGGCACTGGCCGCGGCGTTGGGAGAGGGGCCAGTGGTCCTGATGCGCGCGCACGGCGACACGGTGGTCGGCGCCGGCATCGAACAGGCGGTGCAGCGCACCATCCGTCTTGCCAAGCTCGGCGAGCTTGCCCACCTGGCACTGCTCCACGGCGAACCGCGTTACTTGAGCGCCGATGAGCTGGAGACCTTCAGCGCGGACGAGCGCTTTCCCGCGCGCGGCTGGGAGTATTATGTCAGCCGGTTGGGGAAGTAGGAGTTAGGAATTGGGCATTAGGGATTAGGAATTGGAATTGGGGAGGAACAAAGATGGCTGTGCAATCTGATGCGATTTCGTCGGCGGAGTTCGTGCGCCGGCTTAAAGAAGAGATTTCAAAACACCCCAAGCAGCGCATCAATCATCCATTCGTGCGCGCCGTATGTGCGGGCACGGCTTCGCTGGAACAGATTCGCCAGTGGGCGCTTCAGGACTACCAGTTCCGGCGCGCCGTGCCGCGCATCGCCATGCTGCGCTATCTGGCCTGCAGCGATCCGGAGATCGCCCCGCGGATATTCGAGGTTGTCGAGGAGGAGACGCGCGGGCTGCTCCCGGGCAGCGCCGGGCACCCCGATATGTTCGTCGAGTTCGCTGCGTCCATTGGCATCACGCGCAAGGAGCTTGAGACCGCTCGGCTGCGGCCCGCGACCGCGGCGCATCTCTATTACGCCGAGCTGGTTGTCCATACGCTGCCCTGGTTTGTGATGATGGCGGCTCAAATCGGCGCGGAGGGAACATTCCCGCCGGCAGCGGCGGCGCTAGGGCAGGGGTTCATCAAACAGTATGGCATGAAGCCTGGGTCGGTGCGGTTCTTCACCGTGCACGCGGAAGCGGACGAGGACCACGGCAAGCTCGCCGAAGATATCGCGTTGCGCTACATCACCTCGCCGCCTCTGCAAGAGCAGACGCGAGCGGTAACACTCCGACGCATGGAGCTGCTCTACGATATCTGGACCGTTGACGACTGAAAGCGGCGCAGCACAGATGAGGGGAGAGAAATGCCCAAGCTGACTTTGAGTTTTATTTCCGCCTTCAATGAACGCGTCCAACCGTTAATGGACGGCGCCGTTCAAGCTGAGGGGCTGGAGCTTATCCCTACCTATTCGCATCCCGCGGAGACCTTTTGGCGGCAGCTCAAGTTTCAGGAATTCGAGATCGCGGAGATGTCGATGTCATCCTACCTGATCGCCCGCTCGCAGGGCTCGGATATGATCGCTCTGCCCGTCTTTCCGAGCCGGCGCTTCTTTCACACCGAGATCTCCTATCACGTTGACTCGGGCGTGAAGGAAGCGGGCGATCTCGTCGGCAAGCGCATCGGCGTCGCCGAATACCAGCAGACGGCTGCGCTCTGGACCCGCGGAATCCTGGAGCATGACTTTGGGGTGTCGCAGTATAAGGTCCACTGGCACATGGAGAGGAGCGAGGAGTTGAGCCATGGCGGAGCGACCGGCTTTACGCCGCCGCCCGGAATCTCCTTTCATCAAATCCCGGCGGACAAGAGCCTGGCGTCGATGTTGGTCGATCACGAGTTGGACGCGGCGGCTGTCGCAGGCCCGTGGGCCAGAGCGGCAAGCGTCATCGACCGATCGAGCCGCATCCCTGGGAGCGGCGATTGGAGCAAGGTCAAGCCCCTGTTTCCGGACCGCATCGCCGAAGGAGCGCGCTTCTTCCAGAAATATAGCTTTATCCCCGTCAATCACGCCTACATCATCCGTGGCGACATCCATCGGAAATATCCCTGGGTCGCCTTCAACCTGTACACCGGCTTCGTCAAGGCGAAGGCACTGGCGGCGGAGAAACTAGCCGAGCGCATCCCTTCGGCTCTCTTCTTCGGCCGGGAGTATCTGGCGATGACGCGGGAGATCTTTGGCGACGATCCTTTCCCTTACGGTCTCAAAGCCAACCGGCGGATGCTCGAAACCCTGATCAGCTACTCATACGAGCAGGGGCTGACGCCCAAGAAGATGAAGGCCGAGGAGCTGTTTGCGGAGAGCACGATCGAGCTGTAGAGCGGCGTGCGAGAAGTTTTGTTTGTGGTTGGTTGCATGTCGTCCATGAAAACTTCTCCGTCGTCCGGGACGAATGGTTTTCGGGAATTCGAGCGCGCCGGCTGGGAGAGTGTCGTTGCCGAGTACGACAATTCGTTCGGCGGCCTCACAGTCCAGGCGATCGAGCCGCTGCTGGATAGCGTAGGCGCTGGCCACGGTGTCCGCTTACTCGATGTCGCGACCGGCCCGGGCTACGTGGCCGCGGCGGCGGCGAGACGGGGAGCCGCAGTCGTCGGCGTCGATTTCTCGGCGCCGATGGTCGTTGAAGCAAAGAGAAGGCATCCGGCTATCGAGTTTCGAGAAGGCGACGCGGAAGCCCTGCCGTTTCCCGATGAGAGCTTCGATGCGGTGGTCATGAATTTTGCCATGCTGCACCTCGGCCGGCCGGACCAGGCCTTGACCGAGGCGCGCCGCGTGCTCCGAGCTGGAGGCATGATCGGCTTTACAGTGTGGGCGAAGCCGGAGGAGACCGTGGGCTTTGGCATCACGCTCCGCGCGATTCAGACTCACGGCGACATGAATGTGCCGCTGCCCGAGGGGCCGCCGTTTTTCCGCTTCAGCGATCCGGAGGAGTGCGCTCGGTCGCTGCTCACGGCGGGTTTCGTGAATCCCCAGGTCGTGAAGATTCCGCAAACGTGGCGTCTTCTCTCCTCTGGCGCGCTGTTCGATGCGATGCAAAAAGCCACGGTGCGGACCGCAGGCCTGCTTCGCGGGCAAACGGACGAGGCGCTGAACGCTATCCGCGCGGCGATGAAGAACGCAACGCGTGGCTATGAAAGAGACGGCGTCATCGAGCTTCCCATGCCTGCGGTCCTCGCGTCGGCTACGAAACCAAAAGATCAAAACTCAGGGAGGTAACTGCGATGAAAGAAAAACTCTGGCTCCTTCCATTGATAGCTGTCCTTACATTGACCTCATTTTCCGCTGGCGCGCGGGCTCAGAGCTATAACCCGAGCCGGCCGATCGAGATCGTGGTCCATAGCGCGCTCGGTGGGGGTTCGGATGTTTTTGCGCGAGCCGTCGTCGAGATGGTGGAAAAGGAAAAGCTCCTGCCTCAGCCCATGCGGATAGTGAACAAAACCGTAGGCGCCGGGTTGGGGGCGATGGCCTATCTGGTGGAGAAAAAGGGGGACGACCACACGATAGCCATCTTCACCAACACCTGGGTGGCTACTCCCCTGACGAGCAAAGAGGCCAAATATACGGTCAAGGATTTGACTCCCATTGTCCGTCTGGTCCTGGAGCCGACCATCGCTGTGGTCAAAGCCGACTCTCCCTACAAGAGCATGAACGATTTCGTCGAGGCGGCGAAGAAAAATCCGGGCGGCCTGAAGCAGGCCGGCGGCTCAGTGACCGCGATCGAAAGCCTGACCGGCCTGTTGCTCCAGAGCGCCACTGGGGTCAAATGGACGTTTATCTCCACGCCGGCGGTCAAAGATAGAATCGCCAATCTCTTGGCGGGGAACGTGCAGATCATCATTCCGCAGCCGCAAGATGTGAACGAATTCATCATTGCCGGAAGAGTGCGGCCGATTGCCGCTCTCACGGAAAAGCGCCTCACCGTTTTGCCTAACGTCCCGACGATCAAGGAGCAGGGAATCCACATTCCGATTATCGCCAACGCGAGGGGTTTCCTCGCTCCTCCGGGCATCTCCAAGGAGGTCGTTGCTTACTGGGAGGATTTTTTCGCTCGCTTGATCAAGACTCCAAGCTGGAAGCAGTACCTGGAGGAGAATCAAGTGGAGGACGTCTTCCTCAAGGGCAGAGATCTTCCTCCGTTCTTCGATGAGCAGATCCAGCTGATGCGTTCTGTTCTTCAGCAAGCGGGTATCAAGGTCGAGCGCTAGCAGCTTCGCTAATCTCCGCTCAGCCATCGTACTTCGCAAACCACCTGCCGTAAGCAGAAAATTGGCTAAAGTCTCTGCCGCGCATGCCGATTTTCGTCATTTGGTATGGAGTGCGAACCCTGAAAAGTTTTGATCTTGTTGAGCTTGGGCATTTGGCACATCCATTGCTCACTGTAATGACAAGTTGACGAGAACGGAGAGGTTGCCATGATCAGCGCTGTGCTCTTGTTGGGTTCGCTGGTGCTTTTGCTCGCATGGCTTAGGGCAATTCAAGGCAAGGTGCGGGTTAGCCCCCACGGACGAAAGGCCGGCACCCAGCTCCCGGATGAGTATCATAACAATCCTCAAGGCAACCCTTACGAGGGTAGGTAACCAGGGTCAAAGGAGGTTTACGGCGATGGTTTATATCGTTAAGTTTCGGCCCAAGGGCGATACTAAAAGGCCCAACTCCAAAGTTGCCAGAACCCTGTTTGCTGAATGTGACGCAACGCCAAGCCGCGAGAAGGCGGTTCGACTCCTCAGCAACCTTACGGGTGGCGACTTTTTAGAGGATACGATTGAAATTCGGGAATTACGGGACTTTGATCCGATAGAGGTCAGGGGACAGGGAGGCACGGTGTTCACTCTGTAACGGTTGGCGTTCTGGCTCAGCGATACTCCCGACTGCATCCATTCTCTCCTTTCATCACTGATCCTTTCGCCTTTTTACTTTCTCCTTGCCCTCGACCCTTTTCTGTTCCGCGAAAAGCGCTTGGCAATCTCATCGCAAACAGTGTAAGCGTGGAGGCGAGTTCTCTGCTGCAAAGGAGAAATCATGGCCCGGATACCTCTGATAGAAAAGAAAGAGCTGCTGCCGCCGGAGCACCACCGGATCTACGACGTCATTGCGCAGAGCCGCGGCGCCGTGCGCGGGCCGTTCACGGCCCTGCTGCACAGCCCTGAGATTGCCGACCGGACCGCCCACCTGGGCAGCTATATTCGCTTCGAATCGCAATTGGATCCCAAGATCATCGAGCTGGCCGCGCTCGTCGCCTCGCGCGAGCTGGAGTGCCGGCACGAATGGGCGGCCCACGTCGCGCACGCGGCCAGGGCCGGCATCAGCCAGGAGACGATCCGCGCGATCCATCAACGCCAAGGGCCGGAGAACTTCTCTTTTGAGGAAGCCCAGATCGTCAGCTGCGTCCAGGAATTGCTGTGCTCCCACCGGTTGAGCGAAGCGACCTTTCAAGCGTTGTACGCCCGGCTGGGCGAGAAAGGTCTGGTGGAGTTAACCGCCACGATCGGCTACTACGCCATGCTCGCCTGCACGCTGAACGCCTTCGAAGTTGCTTCGGTGAGCCCGCCCGAGGATCTTAAAATCTGATGAAGGAGTAGGCCGGTTTTCGCTTTGGCGGCCCTGACGACCGCGGGTGGAGTTACCGTTGATCCAGTCTGACCCGCCGTCTCGAAGATCGATTAGGAATAAGTCAAAAAAATCCCCGTCATCACGACCCGGGCCTTTTTGCTTGTGGAAAAGGTCAGGTGCTACCGGGCTGTGCTGACGCGCCAGATTTTTTTTCCGGAGTCATCGGCGACGAGAAGTGACCCATCCGTCCATACCGTCACTCCGACGGGCCGTCCGTAGGCTTCGTAAGTTTTCTCATTCGCGATGAATCCGGTGAGAATATCTTCGATCGGGCCGGCCGGCCTGCCGTTCTCGAAGCGGACAAAGGCCACCTTGTAGCCCACCATTTTCGAGCGGTTCCACGATCCGTGCATGCCGATGAAAGCGCCGCCATGATAGCGTTGGGGAAAAGACTTGCCTCGATAGAAAGCGAGACCGAGCGCTGCGACGTGGGAGCCAACGGCGTAGTCGGGTTTGATCGCCTTGGCTACGAGATCGGGCCTCTGACCTTTCTTGCGCGGGTCTTCGTTCTGACCAAAGTAAGAGTAAGGCCAGCCGTAGAAGGCGCCGTCCCGCACGCTCGTCATATAGTCGGGCACTAGATCATCACCCAAAAGATCCCGTTCGTTGACGACCGTCCACAAGACATTCGTTTGCGGCTCCCAATCCATTCCAACCGGATTGCGCAGACCGTTGGCGAAAATCCGCATGCCGGTGCCGTCGGGGTTGATCTCTAGAATCCCCGCGCGCCGCTGGTCCTTTTCCCATTGATTTTCCTCATCTACGTTCGATGCCGAGCCCACGGCAATATATATCTTCCGGCCCGCGGAGTCCGCGATGAGATTGCGCGTGAAGTGGCCGCCGGCGGGCAGGTCGAGGATCTTTTCGCCTGGCGCGGTGATTTTTGTTTCGCCGGCGCGGTAAGGGTAGCGGACCAGCCCGTTCGTGTTTCCCACGTAGAACCAATTGCCGAGGAGAAGCATGCCGTAGGGCATGTTCAGGCCCGTCAGGAAAACTTCGCGAAGATCGGGCTTGCCATCCTTGTTGGTATCCCGAAACAGCGTAATCCGATTCGCCGATTTATCAGGACGATCCGGCCACTCGCGGGTCGACTCCACCACCAACACATCGCCGTTGGGCAGGACATAGGCCAAACGGGGATTGTCGAGCTCCTCGGCGAAAAGGCTCAGCTCGAAGCCCAGCGCAGCCGTAGGCGTTCGCCCTTTGGGCCAGCCGATGACCTTGGAGGTATTGCGAACCGAAGGCGTGGCGAAGGGCGGCGGGAGAACGAGTTTCTCCGCAGGGCCCGTGTCGACCGTGCGCCGGCCTTCTGGTTGCTCCGCCGGCGTCGCGGGTACCGAGAAGAGACAAAGGGAAATTGCTGCCATCACCTTCATGAAAAGTATGAAACGAAGCGCCATCGTGCTCCTCCTTCGGATGCGAATGGAAGCTCAGGTCAAGGCATCCTGCTACATCTGGCGGGTAGAGCTTTGTTCTTTTGCCTGGTGCTTGTCAAGATCCAAAGTTGAGATGTTTGTTTATCCCGGCCGGTTGGGTTTGCCGACGAATCCGGGGCCGAAGCCGGCCTCGTGCGCAGCCCAGCCGCCGGCGACGCGGCCGCTGAAGATCGAAGGGCCAAGCATGGTTCCTTCCAAGCCGGCTTTCCCGTTGATGTGCCCGCCGGCCATTCCGGCCACCTCCCCGGCCGCGTAAAGGCCGGGGATCGGCTCAAAGTATTTGTCGAGAACGCGGCAACGGAGGTCGGTCTTGACGCCGCCGAAATTTTTCCGCGCCAGGGGAAAAAGTTGGATGGCGTAGTAGGGCGGGGTGTCGAATTTTTTCGACTGCTTCAGCGACTTCCCGAACGCGGGCTCCCGTTCCAGTCCCGCGTCGAAGGCCTTGTTGTAACGTTCCACTTCGGAGAGAAACGTCGAGACGTCCACTTCGATCTTCTTAGCCAATTCGCTGAGGGTGTCCGCTTTGCGGATATAGGGCGAGTTGTCGAGCAGCTCCTGCACCTTGTCGCGCCGGACTTTATCGCCGTCGCGATAGTAAGGATCGGCCACCTCCATCTTGGCCGTCATGGGGGTGTCGAGGATGGCCCATGCGTGGGGCGGATTTTGCGCCAGCAGCGCCGGCGTGGCCGAAGCGCCGCCGGTGCGCGACTCGTCGTGAAAGCGGCGTCCCTGCTGATTGACCCAGATGTAGCCCGGCGTCAGGCGGAAGACCAGGCCGCGTCTTGCCTGCGGATCGCGGTAATCCGGCGTGGCGTAGACGTAGAACCAGATGTGATTCATGTGGGTGAAGTAGCCGCCCAACTCGCGAATGAGCTTGTGGCCCCATCCGGTCGCGCCCCGTCCGGAACCCTCCATCACCTTGAAGGCTTTGAATTCCGGTCTAGCTTCCAGCACCATGTCGAGATTGGAGTTGAAGCCTCCGGTGGCTACGATGAGTGTCCTGCTGTGAATTTCGGTCGTCTCCCCGCTTTTTCCATTCGTCGCCCGAACTCCGCACACTCTGCCGTTTTCAGTCAAGATTTTTTCGGCTGCGGTCCCGGTCATGATTCGCGTCGTCCCTTTGGATTTAGCGGCGTTGATCAGCGCCGTCATCAATCCCAGGCCGTTGTTCTGCGGGCGATGCCAGCGAAACACCCGGTTGCCTTCCTGGAACTTCAGGTCCATCCACTTCGCGCCGAGTTTTTCGGCCCAGAAGTAGAGGTCGTGAAGAGAGTGGTCGATGTAAAACCTCGCCCACTGCTCGTCGGCGGCGCCCTGTCCCCACTTCACCCAGTCTTCGAACGCGAGATCCGGCGTGTCGTGGATTCCCTGAGATTCCTGGAGCGGAGTTCCGACGATCAGACAGCCGCCGCCGGAGATGGCGGCAGTCCCTCCCAGGGTTTCGGCCTGCTCGATCAAGGTGATCTTCGCTCCGTCGTCGCCCGCTTCGATAGCCGCGGCGATCCCGGCCCCTCCGCCACCGATGATGGCGATATCCGCTTCTATGTGAGTGTCAGCCATACAACTCCTTGGTCTCGCTTGCCCTGTAAGCCTTGTATAGAATCGCTCTTTCGCTTGTCAAGCAGTTTATGGCGCTTGAAAAGTTCCAGCCAGTTCTCATAGGATCGGGAGGCGCCGATCAGAGGCGATCGTCGCTCAGGGAGACGCGCTCATGCATTTTTACATGAACGTATTGACAACCTATTTCCCCGATCTGGACCCGTCCTACGATGTTTACTACCAACAGATTCTCGAGCAGATCGAGTTGGCTGAAGAGTTGGGCTGGGAATGCTTCATGTTCAACGAGCACCACTTCCTGGGCTACGGAGGGCTCGTAGCCAACCCGGCGGTGCTGCTGGCGGCCGCGGCGGCGCGCACCTCGCGCATTCGCTTGGGCCCATGCATCGCCATCCTGCCGCTGCGCCATCCGCTGCAGAGCGCCGAGGAGTACGCCATGGTGGATGCGGTCTCAGGCGGCAGGCTTGAGTTCGGCATCGGTTTGGGCAACACCGCGCTGGATTACCGCGTCTTCGGCATTGCCGGGGAAGAAGGGCGGGAGCGCATGGAGGAAGCGCTCGCGGTCATTCTCAAGGCCTGGTCCAAGGAGCGCTTCAGCCACCAAGGGAAGTTTTGGCGCTTTGAGGAGATCACTCTCTATCCCAGGCCCGTGCAGCAGCCCCATCCGCCGATCTGGGTGGCGGGGACCTCTGCGGAGACTTTAGAATGGGCCGGCCGCAACGGCTATCACATCATGACCGTAGGCCACCCGCACCCGCCGGATAAAGTGCGCGTCGGAGTCGAGGCATGGAAGAAAGGGTTGATCAAAGCGGGATATCATCTCAAAGAGCGCCACTGCCAGTTTCATGTGCGAACCTGCGTGGATGAAAATTCCGAGCGAGCCCGTGCGGTAGCGAGCCCCGCAATCACCCGCTACGACGCGATCTCCAGAATCGGCCGCAAGTCATCTCTGCCTAAAGCGGAGAATTATGATTGGGAGGGGATGCTCGCGGCCGGCCGGAATCTCTACGGCAATCCCGAGCAGTGCGTTCAGACCATCCGCAACGCCATGCGCCACTACTACTTCGACACGCTTACCACGACCTTCAGCTTCGGCGGCATTGCGCACGAGCAGATCAAAAAATCGATGCGTCTTTTTGCCAAGGAGGTCATGCCGGCCTTCACACGGGAGAAGCTATAGTGTTAGGACTTTATCTTCTGTAGGAACGCCGAAAGGTGGGTCGCTGAAAGCTCTCCTGGGCGCCGCCGGCATCTTTCAACATCTTGGCGGTCTTGTTGCCCAAGACGTCGGGGATATGGTTGTCCATCATATGGTCGCGAGTGCTCTTGATCTTCTGCCGCATCGAATTCTTCCGCACGACATCCTCTCCGGCCGACCTTAAATCGTCAATGGAGAGCGAAACGGTTGCCTGTCGGCCGCGCAAAGAGAGCTGAAGAGTAAATCTCGGTCCTTCGACCTGAGCGATGTCTATCGGGGCGTAGTCGAGATTTTTGTCTATGCTGCGAATAACCCCTCTCAGGATCCCTTCGTTCTCCTTAAGCACTTCACGTCCGGTCATGGTCGCCTCCCTAGCGTCTCGCTCATAAAAAAGTCCCTAAGGCCATAGAAAGTCCCACGGGGCTTGAAAAACGGTCAACTTTCCAAAAAGTCTTATGCGAGAACAACTGTATGTGATTGCGCCTGAAAGTTCAAACCCGATCAGCCCTCAGGCGACGGATCAGTTCATCCTTCAGCTTTCATCCTTTTATTTTATTAATTCCCCTTGACGCTCAGCATACAGTTGCCCTATTTTCTAGCCGAGCGAATCACGCGGAGGCTGGCGCACAAAAAGGAGGTCAGTATGTTAGCGATCCTACTTTCACTTCTCCTTGCAACCCTCTTTCACCCGTCCAGCGAAGCCTCTGCGGCCGACACAGGCACAGTTGCCTCCGATCGCTCCTTCTACGCGGGAAAAACGGTCAAGGTTTTTGCCGGCTTCCAGCGCGGAGTCGCCTACGATCTCTACACCCGCTTGACGGCCAACCATTTGAGCCGGCACATCTCTGGCAGTCCCGCCCTCGTCGTCGAAAACAGCGTTGAGGGGGGCTCGGCAACGGGCGCGCGCGTCTACCGCGCCGCTCCGGACGGAACGACGCTCGCGGCCCTGATTCCCGCTCTCTATTTCCAACAGCTTATGGGAAAAGCTGAGAGCAGATTCGACTGGGCCGGATTCACATGGATCGGCAGCCCGACGAAATCGCATTATCTGCTCTATATGCGCACGGACGCCCCGTATAAAACGATGCGAGAGATCAGGGAGTCCTCCGTGGCGCCGGTCTGCGGCGCGGGAGAAGAGACGACGACGGGTTATTATTTGCCGAGACTATTCGAGGAAACCCTCGGGACGAAGTTCAAGATCGTAAAGGGGTATAAGGAAGGGCCGGACATCGACAGCGCAGTGGAGCGGGGCGAGCTTCAGTGCCGCGCGCTCACGATCGACGGATTTTTCTCTCACGAGCCTTACCCCACCTGGCTCAGAACCGGATTTGTCCGGGTAGTGCTGCAAACGGGAACCAAGCGTGATCCAAGACTGCCCGGCGTTCCCATGCTCTCTGAACTGATGGATGAATACAAAACGCCGGATTCCAGCCGCCGTCTCGCAAAAGTGATTCTCGCCTCCAGCGAATTCGGCCGCCCGCTCGTCGGTCCACCGGGGATCCCGCCCGATCGCGCCAAGATTCTCCGCGATGGCTATAACAGCGCTATGAAAGATTCCGCTCTCCTCGCTGAAGCCAAGAAGGGGAACCTCGAACTTAACCCGGGCGGCGGCCAAGAACTGGCGGCTTTGGCGAAGGAGGTCGTCGCTCAGCCGCCTGACATCATCGAACGAATGAAAAAGCTCTTGGGAGAGAGATAGTAATATCGGTCCGATCACGGTGACTTAAGGAGAGGAGACCGCCATGGCCGAGAAGATTAAAGAGCTGATAAGGGACTATCGGGACGGTAAGGTCACGCGCCGCGAGTTTATGCGCAAGGCTGTAGCCATCACAGGCAGCCTGGCTGCGGCCAGCACGCTAATCAATACTCTCATGCGTTCCAGCTCCGCTGCCCAGGTAGGTCCGACCGATCCCGCTCTTGTTTGGCATAATGTCGAATACGAAGGAAAGGCCGGACCTGTTTTCGGCTACCTGGCCCGTCCCGTGGCTGCGGGAAAATATCCCGGGATCATCGTTATCCACGCGAACCAGGGGCTGAACGATCACCTCCGCGACGTGGCTCGCCGCCTGGCCGAACAAGGATACTTGGCGCTCGCGCCCGACTATCTTTCGCGCCGGGGCGGGACCATGAAGGTAAATCCGAAAAGCGAAGGTTTGAGCGACATCCGCGAACTCGCCCCCTGGCAGAACGTCGCGGAAGATACCGATGCGGGCTTCGGCTATCTCCGTACTCTACCGGATGTCCGCGGCGACCGGCTGGGACTGATAGGATTTTGCTGGGGCGGCGAGATGACCTTCGCCGCGGCAACGCAAGTCCGCGGGCTCAAGGCCGTCGTTGTCTTTTACGGCCGCAGCCCGAATCCTCTCGACCTGGTGAAAAACATTCAGGCGCCGGTTCTCGCCCACTATGGGGAAAAAGATCCAGGAGTCAACCAAGACATTCCGGCGACTGCAGAGGTGATGAAAAAATACAACAAGCCATACAGCTATAAAATCTATCCCGGGGCCCAGCACGGATTCTACAATGACACCACCTCCGACCGCTTCCACCCGGAGGCGGCCAAAGAGGCATGGGGTAGAACGCTTGAGCTCTTCAAGAAAAATCTCCAGGGCTAGGCCTCTCTCTTTTTCATTCCTCATCCTTCATCCTTTCCGCCCCTTGACGCCCGTCATAGATCTGCCCTATGTAAGGATCAAGAAAGGAGGAAGAGGCCATGGAAGCCCAGATTTTCGAGTTAAAGACCCCTTATCTCAAAGAGGGGAGAAGCACCCATTTACTTGCTCGAACTGATCTCATGACGGTGATGATCAAGTACTACAATGAAGGAGGAGAGAACGCCCTCCACGCCCATCCGACCGAGGACCATGTCTTCGTCGTGTTGGATGGAGCGGCGACTTTTTATGACAAAGCAGAGAAGGCCACCGTGCTGAAGAAAGGGCAGGGAATTTTGATCCCGAAGCAATGCTACTACTGGTTTCAGAATACCGGCGGGAAGCCTCTCATCTTGCTGAGATTCGGCGCTTCGAAGGAAGCTATGGTTTCAAGAACCAACGTTGAGGGCAAGCCGCTGCTCGCTCGTTCCGCTGAAAACAAGCATGTCGATGCAGTTCCCATCGAAGGAAGCTGCTGGACCCTTTAGGAGGAAGTCGCAGAGGCATGAAGAAGGCTGTCTTAGTCTTAGCCGCTTGCCTGCTTCTCTGGCCGGTCCGTGACAGTTCTCCGCAGGAGAAGATTCGGGTGGGCCATGGCTCTGTGAGCATCCAGTCGGGGCTGGTCTGGATCGCCAAACAGAAGGGGCTTTTCGCCAAATATAATCTCTCTCAGGAAATCATCTACATCCCCGGCGGCTCCACTAACATTCAAGCCCTGATCTCCGGGAATCTGGACATTACACAGCTCTCCGGAGCTCCCGGAGTCGCGGCCAATCTCGAAGGCGCGGACATCGTTTATATCGCCGGCTTTCTCGATAAGCTCAACTACCAGCTCGTCACCCGCCCGGAGATCAAGAGCGTGGAGCAGCTCAAAGGCAAAAAACTGGGGATCAGCCGGTTCAGCTCCTCGGCTGATTTCGGCCTCCGCGCCATGTTGAAAAGACTCGGAATCGATCCGGCCAAGGACGTCACCATACTTCAGGTCGGCGATGAGCCGACGCGCAGCGCGGCGGTCAAGGCCGGCAATATCGATGGGACTGTGATGAACGCCCCCTTCGGCACTGAGGCGGCAAAGCTCAACCTCAACGTCCTGGCCGACTCTCTCAAAATGGACATTCCCTTTTTCAACACGGGCCTATTGGGCAGCCGGAGATACCTGGATCAACAGGAAGGGAAGGTGCTCAATTTCCTGCGCGCCTACCTCGAGGCGATCAAGATCCTCAAGACGGACAGAGAATACTCGCTGAAAGCCCTGTCCCAGTTTACCCGGGTGAAGGATCTCAAGCTCGTCGAAGAGGGGTATGACTATTTCAAAGATCAAATCCAGGCCGTTCCGTATCCCTCATTGGAGGCGATGCAGGCGGTGGTGGCGCAGATCGCAGAGAGCAATCCGAAGGCCAGGCGGGCCGATGCACAGACTTACATCAGCGACCGCTATCTGAAGCAACTGGAAAACGAGGGCTTCGTGAAGAAGCTTTGGGGGAAGTAGAGAATCTTTCCTAAGGCTGGGCTCTAGTTGGCGTAGAGTTTTTTAATGAACCCTTCCCGCTCGAGCTCGTCCACTAGGCTCATGTCGAGGAACTCGGATGGGTTTTTCTGCGGAGCCTCCATTTCCTTAAGGATGTTCTTCACTCCCTTGATCTCGGCGCGCGGTAGCGGAACCATCCGCCGGGAAAAGAAATCGTAGGTCGTCTCGATAGCCTCGGCGTCGTTGATTTTAAGATATTTCCTCAAGACCCTCAGGCTTCCCTCCTTGTTCGTCCTGATGTAGTGAATCGCCTCGATCTCGGCCCTGAGCATCTCCTTGGCCAGCGGCCGCTGCTTGTCGAGGAACGAGCGGGTCACGATGAGCGAGGTATTAGGGTAGGAGCTGAAGTCCCCGATGTCTGCGAGGACATTCATGCCGAGCTTTCGAGCGTGATAGATATCCGGATAGGAGAGAATGGTCGCGTCGATGTGGCCGAGAGCGAGCCGCCAGTCCTTTTTCCGCTTTCCGTTTTCATACTTCATCCTTTATGAAGCACGTCTATGATCAGATGGCCAAATTCATTCACAAGGGCCGCGTCTCCGGGGTAGATGAGGATCGTGGAACCTATTTCTTCCACGACCGCCGGTCCTTGCAATTGCTCTCCGGGCCTGAGCCAGCGGCGCAGGAAAATCGGACACGAGACCGGCCCCTGAGCGCCATCGAACGTGACCAGCCTGGCACCCTTTTTTCCTTTGTCGTCCTCGCGGAACGATGCTCTGAGAGAGAGCCGGTTCGCCGAGGCGGCTACGGCAGTCAGACGGAGGTTCACGATCACGACCGGCTCTTCGGGCGCGGAGTGGCCGTAGTGCTCATGGTAGAGGGCGTTGAAGCGGGAGCGGATGGATGTCAACTCGCCGAGTCTGCTCAGCTCTTCAGTGACCGGAACCGGCAGCGTGTATTCCTGTCCGCGGTAGCGCATATCGAGAAACCGGCGCAGGATGATTTTTCTCTCTTCGGCTCCTTCGGAAATCAGCGTCTCCACGGCCTGCCTCTCCAAAGGAGCAAACCGCGCCGCGAGTTCTTCTCCCGATATCTCCGACAGCTCGCGGAGGCAGGTTTGAACGTAGTCGTGTTTGAGATCCGCCAGCAGCATTCCCAGCGCGGAGAAATGGGCCGGCATCGGCGGAATGACCACGCGCGGGACCGAGAGCTCCCTGGCGATCGCGACGGCGTGCAGCGGACCTCCACCGCCGCTCGCCACCAAAACGCAATCGCGGGGATCATAGCCCCTTTCCACGGAGACGGCGCGCACGGCCAGGGACATGTTGTAGTTGGCAATGGTAATTATGCCGAGCGCGGCCTCCTCCAGACCAAGGCCGAGGGGATTGCAAATGTGTTCCTTTATCGCCTCGACCGCCCTGTCTTTCTGCAGGCGTATCCCGCCGCCGAGAAAATATTCCGGATCGATCCGCCCCAAAACGAGATTCGCGTCGGTGACCGTCGGATCTTTTCCGCCCCTGCCGTAGCAAGCCGGACCAGGAGCCGCTCCCGCGCTCCGCGGGCCGACTTTGAGAGCGCCGGCGTCGTCGATCCAGGCGATGCTTCCTCCTCCGGCGCCGACCTCCACGATGTCCACGACCGGAAGCATCATCGGCTGTCCGGAAACGTAGCCGCCGATGTAATAGCTGCTGGTCAGCTCCGGGTGAAAGTCCTTGATGAGACTCGCCTTGGCCGTCGTCCCGCCCATGTCAAGGGAGATCATGCGCCGGCAGTTAAGAGCTTCGCCCAGAGCTGCGGTGCCAATCACTCCGGCGACAGGTCCCGACTCCATCATCGTGACCGGGACCCTCTTGGCCGTCTCGACCGACATCGCTCCGCCGTTCGACTGCATGATCAGGAAGGCGCCGCGGAAGCCCGAAGCGTCAAAGAGCTGCTCCAGGGCAATCAGGTAGCGAGTCACAATCGGTCCTACGTAGGCGTTGAGAACGGTCGTCGAGGTGCGCTCGTATTCTCGGCATTCGCGCAGGATCTCGTGCGAAAGAGCGACGTAGGCTTCGGGGAACTCGTGTCGCAAAAGCTCGCCGAGCCTCTGCTCGTGGACCGGATTGGCGTAGGAGTGGAGAAGACAAACGGCGGCGCTCTCTACTTTTCTGGACTTAAGCTCGGCGATCGCCGCGCGCGCCGAATGCTCCTCCAGAGGTTCTAGAATCTCTCCGGAGGCGAGCAGCCGTTCATCCACCTCGAAGCGCAGCTCTCTCGGCACCAAGGGCGCGGGCCGGTGAAAAAAAAGATTGTATCCCTCGGGCCGATTGCCGCGGCCGATCTCGTAGACGTCGCGGAAGCCGCGCGTCGTGATCAGTCCGGTGGCGGCCCCCTGGCGCTCGAGCACCGCGTTGATGGCGATGGTGGAGCCGTGGACGAAAAACTCCGCTGTCGAGAGCTGAACGTTTGCCTGTGTCAAGCAATCTTGGATTCCGCGCGTCAGCTCTTCGGGCGTGGTTAGAGACTTGCTCTGATAGAGGTTGCCCTGCTCATCCAGGGCGACGAGGTCGGTGAAAGTCCCGCCGATATCGACTGCAATTCTCATAGCGTGAGTAGGCCGTTGAAAAAGGCGATCTGCCCTTCGGCAGTGAGCTCAGGGCCGAACTGCCATCAGCCCGCCTGGGAATCTCTCTCCGGGCCAATGCGATACAGACGTCTTACACTCAACTGAGTACTGAGAGTATCGCTGCGGTACGCTTGATCCTCCTCGTCCCACGCATCGGCCCTTCGAGATACTCCCAGGCGGGCGGTTGCAAGGTCTTCAACGGTTAGAGTTATCTCGTGGCACGTAGCCCTGTCTTTTATCTTGTTCGATTAGGGCTGGAAAACGTTCTCCCGGTGGTCCGTAGCCGCCGCCGCCCGCTGTAAGGAAGGTGACGACTCCTCCTTTTTTCACCGGCGTGTTGCGCCCCTTGGTGATCCAGCGACCGGGATCCTCGGGGCTTTGACGAACCAGGGCTCTTGCGGGCTTGCCGCTCTCCCCGCCGGCGATCCCCCAGGGCGGACAGAGATTCCTTTCGACATTGATGTTGACGTGGCCGTCGCAGAGCAGGCGAACCGCAATCTCGATCCCCAGGCCGCCGCGGAACTTCCCAGCGCCGCCGCTCCCTTCGCGCAGGCGGTGAAACTCGAAGAGGAGCGGATAATTAAGTTCCTGCAACTCAACGGGGGCATTCTGCACATCTCCCTGGCAGACGGAGACCGTCGCGTTCTCGCCGTCCTCGTGCGGCCGGCCGCCCCAGCCTCCGCCCATGATGCTTTGACAAAGAAATCGCCGGCCGGTGCGCGGATCGACGCCGTGAAAGGCGTAGCCTCCCATGTCGCCCTTGTGGGCCGCGGGTATTTTTTCCGGCAGCGCCGGCGCCAGAGCGGTCAAGATCAGATCCACCACTGTCGGGAGCGTCCGGCTCCAGTTGCCGACGGCGGCGGGCGGCGTCGCGCTCAGCAGCTTTCCCGGAGGGATGATGACATTGAGACAACGAAAGCAGCCCTCGTCTATAGGAGAGAATGGGCTCACCAGAGACTTGAAGGCGACTCGCGCCGCAGCCACGGCCCCGGACTCGCCGGAATTGATCGATCCCGTGACCTGATCGCTGATCTCGGAGAAGTCGATGGTTATCTCCTCGCCCGAGACTTCTACTCTTACCCTCAAAAGAATCGGACGATTAAGATCGACTCCATCGCTGTCGAACAGCGCCTCGGCGCGGTACACGCCGGATGGGATTTTCGCGATCTCGCGGCGGGAGAGCGCTTCGGACTGGTCCCAGATAGTGCGCACACATTCCCGAAAGACTTCGAGCCCGTAGCGATCAAGAATCTCGCCCAGCCGTCGCTCGCCGATCCGGCAGGCGGCGATCTGCGCTCTCAAGTCACCCATCGAAGAGTCGGGGAAGCGCACGTTGTCGCCGATGATCTGGAAAATGTCCCGGTCAAGCTCGCCCCGGCGGTATAACTTCACAGAGCGGAGCTGCAGCCCTTCTTCGTAGACTTCGCGCGTACCGCTGGAGGCGAATCCAGTATGGCTTCCGCCGATATCCACCCAGTGGGCCCGCACGGCCGGGAAGGCGACAAGCTCGCCCCGGTAGAAAAACGGAGTGTAGATCACCACGTTGTTGAGATGCTGACCGCAGACGTAGGGGTGGTTCATGATGACAACATCGCCCGGCTCAAAGCCCTCCTCTTTGTATCGCTTCACTCCGTCGAGGATCGCCGGGCCCAGGTCGGCGAGGAAAATCGGCAGCGCGCCGAAATTTTGCGACATGATGTTCCCCGCCGGATCCACCAACCCCACGCAGTAGTCGCGCACCTCGTAGATCATCATGTTGTAGGAGGTCTTGCGCAGCACCGTGGCCATCTCATTGGCCGTGGTCGCCAGCCCGCTGCGCACCACCTCCAGAGTGATCGGGTTTACTTTGGTTCCGGCCATCGCTTACTTTTCCTCGGCGGAGACTCCACGGGATGAGGAATGCACCGGCACCGTGGCCTCGCGCAGGCCGTAGAGATAGCGGATGATCTGCTCATTGGACATGTACTTGCTCATGTCGTAGCGGTCGTAGTGGACGAGATCCTCCAACGGGCGGCGCACTCCTTCGCGCGGCCCGACATCGGGAAGACCGATGGGAACGATCAGATAGAGCGTGAGCAGGTCGGGGACGCCGAGGATGCGCTTGAAAGGCTCCTGGATGTGGATCGTTACCCATTCGGAAGTCAGTCCCAAGGAAGCCACCGCCAAATGAATTAAGAAAGATGCGTTCGCCAGCCCGTCGGTCAAGTGGGACTGGTCGCGGCCGAAGGTGTGCGCACCCATGACCGTGCCCCACTGGCGCCGGCCGTCTCCCAGGACCACGATGATCGCGGGGGCCAGATGCCAGTTGGCCTTTTTCTTGTTGAACGCGAGCGATTCGTGCAGCTTTTCCCTGACCTGGTAAGAGGGATGGCGCAGCTTGTATTCGCGCTGCTGCTCCATCCAGAAAATGTAGTCCGTATTATATTCCGAGTAGGCGTCGCGGAGCCGGCGTTTGATCTCCGGGTCCCGAACGACGATGAATTCCCAAGGCTGGGAGTTCGCCCCGGACATGGCCCAGCGCGCGACTTCGAGAATCTTTTCCACGTGGCCATCAGGAATAGGATCCGGCTTGAACTTGCGCACGCTCATCCTAGTCGTCACCAGATCGTGGAGCATTTCGTATTCCTTGGTTACTTCGGCCATTCCAGTTTCTCCTTCCTGGACTTGTTGGGTTCATTTGAGAGGTAGTATAGGGGAGCGTAGAAAGTCAACCGGACGGCTCTCATGCTTCATCCTTCATCCTTCCGCCTTCATCCTTTCCCCTCGCCCCTTGACGTCCATCATCCATCTGCCCTATTTTTGGATCGTCTTTCGCGCAACAAATTTCAGGCTGCAGCAAGAAGGAGGATCTATGGAAGCGTCAAGCGCAGATCGGGCCCAAGAAGAACTTCTCATATCGGCGGATTCTCACGTGATCGAGCTCCCGGACCTCTGGGAAACACGACTCCCTCGAAGCTTCAGCGAGCGCGCCCCGAAAGTTTATTTTGATGAGCGGAGACAAAGCTGGATGTTCGGCTCCGCCGACGTGCTGCCGCAGGCGGTCGGCGGTCTGTTCATGGCCGGTCAACGGCCGGAGGAGATCAGCAACTTCCGCAAGGCAGGGTTTTCAGCCGCCCGTCCGGGAGGCTGGGATCCGGTGCAGCGACTTGCGGACATGGAGATCGACGGCGTGAGCGGTGAAGTCCTCTATCCCAGCCTCGGGCTGGGTCTCTTCTGCGTCGAAGATGCCGCCCTTCAGGAGGCATGCTTTCGGGTCTACAACGATTGGATCATCGACTATTGCAAGGGCGCTCCGGAGCGGCTTTTCGGCATAGCCCTGATCTCCATCTTTGACGTGGGACACGCGGTCTCAGAGCTTGAGCGCTGCAAGAGCGCGGGTCTGCGCGGCGCGATGATCTGGCAAGTTCCGCATAAGAGCCTGCCTTTCAGCTCGGATCACTACGACCGCTTCTGGGCCGCCGCCCAAGATCTCGACCTGCCGGTGAACCTCCACATCCTCACGGGCTATGGTCTCAGCATGCACCGTCAGACTCTCGGCGGAATCGAGCGCTACCGCCGCAGCGTCAATCAGAGTGAGGAGATCGCAAATGCCCTGTTCGACATCATCTTCTCGGGCGTCTTCGAACGCTTTCCCCGGCTGAAATTGGTTTCGGTGGAGAACGAGATCGGCTGGATCCCCTATTGGCTGGCGCAATCCGACAAGGCCTTCGAGCGCTTCCGCTCCACCGTGCCGCTGACGGTCAAAAAGCGGCCGAGCGAATATTTTCAGCGCCAGGTTTATGCGACCTTCTTCAACGACCAGGTTGGCTGCCGTCTGTTGTCCTGGTGGGGCATGGATAACTGCATGTGGTCGAACGACTATCCGCACCAGAACTCGACCTGGCCGCGCTCGCGCGAAGTGATCGCGCGCGATCTCGGCACGCTGTCGGCTGGCGACAGGGCCAAGCTGGTTCGGCTCAATGTGGCCCGGCTGTACGACCTGAAGCTGCCGAGGTGATCCGAAAGGAGGAAACATGGCACAACCGCCCCGAGCCCGAATCGCCTTCGTGAGCCCCAGGTCGGCGAGCAGCACACACTACAACAGCTTCAAGCAAATCATTCCGTCCGATGTGCAGATGGATTTCTACGGACTGGAGCTTGCCGGCCGGTCGCTCTACGAACTCGAAGGAAAGAGGGATACGATCGTTCAGAGAGCCGCGGAGCTTTATGAAAAGCACCGGTGGCAGGGCGCCATATTCAGCGGGGCGCCGGTCGAAGTTCTCAATCCGGGTTTTTTTGATGCCGTTCGTGCTCGATTCAAAATTCCGCTCGTTACGGCGCTCAGCGCCAGTATCGCCGCCTTGAAGGGTTACGGGGCTCGCAGAATTCTGCTGCTGACGCCGTTTGACGAACCGCTGAACCGGCTGATCAGGGAACAGCTGCAGCGTTCGGAAATCCAGGCTGTCTCGCCGCAGGAGACTTTGTCTCATTACACCGACGCCCTCAAAATGACCCCGGACGAAGTTTACGCGCTGACCGAGAAGGCCCTAGGCGGAGCGGGTGACGTCGATGCCATCTATTTCCAAGGGGCGGTTCTCGACCCGCTGGAGATCCTGGAGAAGATGGAAAAAAACTTTGGCACGCTGGTTATAGCGAGCAATCCTGCGATGCTCTGGTCTATACTTTCTCAGCTCGGCTTGTCTTATCGCATCCAAGGATACGGCAGGCTCCTGGAAGAGTGGCCGAAATTCCGTGGCCGGTGAAAGCGGCTCTACTTGAGGAGGAGAAAAATGGCCGACAGGTTCTTCGTCTCTGCTTTGGTCTCGGCCTTCTTGCTCATAATTCTCCGGGTCTCGCCCACAATAGCCCAGGTCAAGATTACGATCGGCCATGCGGCCATCAGCCCTAGAATAATTCCCCTGGTGATTGCCCAAGAGCAGGGGTTTTTCGCAAAACATGGCATCGAGTCCAGGCTCGTTCTGATTAAGGGCGCGCCCACTTTGGTTGCAAGCCTCATCTCCGGCGACATCGACCTCGGGTACACAGGCGGCCCCGCGGTCCTGGGCGCCGCCGCCCAAGGCGTAAACTTTAAAATTCTCGCATCCATTTCCAGCAGGCTCACCCACACTTTAATCGCCAGCCCGAACATAAAGAAGGCGGAAGATTTAAGGGGAAAGAAATTCGGCATCCAGAGCATCGGGGGCAGCACGTGGATGCACACGATGCTTGGCCTGGAATACGTCGGCCTCGATCCCAAACGGGACAATCTGAGCATTCTCGTCATCGGGGATTCGGTGCTTATCGGCCAGGCGCTGGAAGCCGGCAGGATCGACGCGGCGGTTCTAGACGGCGTCCTAGTCCGCAGGCTCAAGAGCAAGGGCTTCTCGGTGATCGCGGAGCTGCAACCTGCCAATATTCCCATGCTCAACCAGGGACTCGTGGTCACTCAGGGTTATCTGCAAAAGCGTTCGGAGGTCGCGGAGAGGGTTCTGATGGCGCTTGTGGAGAGCCTTGGCTTCAGCCTCGCTCCAGCGAGCAAGCCGGTCGTGCTCAAGACAATGATGAAGCGTTTTCAGATCACCGATGCCGGCGTGGCTGAGGAAGGTTACCAGGACTACTTGACCAGCGTCGAACGGAAACCCTACCCTTCGCTCGAGGCGCTGCGCAATATACAAAGGCTCATGGCTGTCCACAACCCCAAGGTAGCCACCGTGAGAGTTGAAGAGCTCATCGAAACCCGCTTTATCCGCAAATTGGATGAAAGCGGCTTCATTGAAAAGGTGAGCGCCGCTTACGGCGTGAAATAGTTACGACAGAGAAAGGGCAGGTAGCGATGGGCATCATTACACGAGCCATGTTCTTTTGCTCTTTTTCATCCTTTCGCTTTCATAATTCATCCTTGTTTGCGGCGGTCCGGCTTACTGCCATCCTGCTCGCTGTCTCCACTTCGTTCGGCTGGGGGGCATCGCCTCCAACGAAGGTTACCATTCACATCCCTTCGAAGAGCCTCGCGCTCATGCCTTTCTATTTCGGCAAAGACAAAGGTTTCTTTCCCAGGGAAGTGATCGACATACAGCTCGTGGCCATGGGGCCGCCGACAGCCATCGTCGCGCTGGTGGCCGGCGAGCTGGATTTTTCCACGACTCTTGGGGCCGCGACTTCCGCCATCATGCAGGGCCATCCGCTCAAGCGGATCATCTACGTCCAGCACGAGCCGGCTCACGTTCTCATTGGACAGCCCGAGATCAAGAGCGTCCAGGAGTTGATCGGTAAAGTCATCAGCGTGAACGCAATCACCGACGCCACGGGCATGGCGGCAAAGCCCAGGCGCTGATCGCCGGCTTGCTCACGACCCTGGCCTACCTGCACAACCCGGCCAACCGCAACGAAGTGGTTCAGTACATCGCCGCCTTTCACAAAATCGATCCGCCTCTCGCCGAGAAGGC